>JBEVDF010000037.1:0-45111 GCA_040514145.1 Aeromicrobium sp. | reverse complement strand
GTCGAGGTCACGGTGCTGGAACGCGACGACCTCCCGCTGGAGCGCGTGCTCGGCGCCGAGCTCGGCCGGCACATCGGCGAGCTGCACCGCTCGCACGGGGTCGACCTGCGGACCGGCGTCACCGTCGAGGAGGTGCTCATCGGCCCCGACGGCCCGGTCGGCGTGCGCGCCTCCGGCGAGACCTTCGACGCCGACCACGTCCTCGTGGCGATCGGCGCGGTGCCCTCGGTCTCACTGGCCGAGGACGCCGGGCTCGAGGTGGACGACGGCATCGTGGTGGACGAGTGGTTCCAGACCCAGGACGAGCACGTGCTGGCCATCGGCGACGCCGCCAACGCGTGGAACGTGACGCTGCAGGACCGGCTGCGGGTCGAGCACTGGGACAACGCGATCCGGCAGGGGAGGGCCGTGGCCGACGTGCTGTTGGGACGCGACACGGTCCACGACTGGCTCCCGTACTTCTACACCGACCAGTTCGAGTTCTCGATGGAGTACGTGGGACGTCCGGGCCCGCAGGACACCGTCGAGATCCGCGGAGACCAGGCCGCCAACGAGTTCATCGCCTACTGGCTCGACGACGCGTCGCGCGTGACGGCCGGCATGAACGTGGGGATCTGGGACGTCAACGACACGTTGCGCGAGATGGTGGGGACGACGGTCGACCGGGGCGAGCTCGGCGACCTGCGCTGAGCCGCGGTGGGGCCCCGGGCTGCACCACACCGACCGGGGCCCCGTCTCGTGCGGCGGGGGCGGGCGCGAGACTCCTCGACCGTAGGTGACCGAAAGCACAGGACGCAACCCCGAGTTACAGCCAATTGCAGTGGTGCAAGCGATGCACAACTGCATAAGATGCAGTGGTGCAATCAGTAGTCGTGAGCCCGCTCGTGGCCGAACGCCAGCGCCATACCTGGACCGCGATCCACCATGCTGCCGCGTCGGCCGCCCTCGAACAGGGCCCTGACGCGGTCACCGTCGCCCAGATCGCCGCCGTGGCGGGGATCTCGCCGCGGACCTTCTTCAACTACTTCGACTCCAAGGAGGACGCGATCATCGGCGTCCGCCCGCCGTCGGTCAGCGAGGAGACGCTGCAGTCGTTCCGCGACGCGGCGGACATGACGCCGGCCCGGCGCGTCAGCCACCTCGTGGCCGACGTGGCCTCCAGCACGATCGGCCCCGGCGTCGACCTCGTGCAGCGTCGCCGGCTGTCGGCGGCGTACCCGCGGCTGCGCACCCGGCTCACGCAGGTCTTCACCGACAGCCGCAAGCACGTCGCCTCGCGCTTCGTCGACGACGTCGAGACGCCGTGGCTCGGCATCGAGGGCCTCCCGACCGAGCCGCACGAGGCCCGCGCCCTGATCCTGCTCGCCGGAGCCGTCGTCACGCTCGCGTGGACGAACGATCCCGACCACTTCAACGCTCACCGTGACGCCGCCCTCGAGGCGGCCATCGACACCTTCCGAAAGGTCACCTCCACCGCGCTATGAGCACCACCATCACCGATCCCCACCAGAAGCGGACCGTCCGCCTCGTCTTCGCCGCGCTCATGCTCGTCATGCTGCTGGCGTCGCTCAGCCAGACCGTGCTCTCGACCGCGCTGCCGACGATCGTCGGCTCGCTCGACGGGGCCGACCACATCGCGTGGGTCATGACGGCCTACCTGCTGGGCATGACCGTCACGATGCCGATCTACGGCCGTCTCGGCGACCGGCTCGGCCGCAAGCCGCTGCTGATGACCGCGATCACGCTGTTCACGATCGGCTCCCTCGTCGGCGCGCTGGCCCAGGACATGAACGTCCTCATCGCCGGGCGCGCGGTGCAGGGACTGGGTGGTGGCGGCCTCATGGTGCTGTCGCAGGCCGCGATCGCCGACGTCGTCCCCGCGCGTGACCGTGGCAAGTACATGGGCATCCTGGGCGCCGTGTTCGGCCTCTCCTCGGTCGCGGGCCCGCTGCTCGGCGGCTGGTTCACCGAGGGTCCCGGCTGGCGCTGGACGTTCTGGATCAACGTGCCCCTCGGCGTGCTGGCGTTCGTCGCCGTCATGGCGCTGCTGCAGAAGCCCGTCGTCGAGCGCGCCCGGACCCGCGTCGACTACCTCGGCATGGCGTTGCTGGCCGTCGCCACCAGCGCCCTGATCCTCGGTGCCACCTGGGGCGGCCACCAGTACGACTGGGACAGCCCGCAGATCATCGCCCTGGCCGTGACCACCGTCGTGGCCGCCATCGCCTTCGTCGCCGTGGAGCGCCGGGCGCAGGAGCCGGTCATGCCGCTGGCGCTCTTCCGCGATCGCAACTTCAACCTCACGACCGTCGGCGTCATCATCCTCGGCGTCTCGATGTTCGGCTCGCTGTCCTACCTGCCGACCTACCTGCAGATGTCGGTCGGCGTCGACGCCACGCACGCCGGCCTCATGATGATCCCGATGATGGGCGGCATGCTCGTCACCTCGATCGCGGTCGGGCAGGCCGTGAGCCGCACGGGCCGCTACCGCTGGTACCCGATCGCGGGCGCCGTCATCACGGGCCTGGGCCTGTTCCTGCTCTCGACGATCGAGATCGGCGACTCGCGCTGGCAGATCGAGGGCTCGCTGCTCGTGCTGGGCATCGGCATCGGCCTGGGCATGCAGGTGCTGACGCTGATCGTGCAGAACTCGTTCTCGCACCGCATCGTCGGCACGGCGACCGCGGCGAGCAACTTCTTCCGCCAGGTCGGCGGCACCCTGGGCGCGGCGGCGGTGGGCTCGGTCTTCACGTCGCGTCTGACGGACTCGCTCAGCACGCAGCTGTCGTCCTCCGGTGGCGGGTCGTCCTCGCTGACGCCCGATTCGGTCGCCCAGCTGCCGCAGGAGATCCACGACATCGTGGTGGGCGCCTACAACGAGGCCCTGATGCCGATCTTCCTGTGGCTGGCGCCGCTCACCCTCGTGTCGGCCGTGGTGCTGTGGTTCGTGCACGAGAAGCCGCTGCGGCACACGATCGAGTCGGCCAAGAAGGACGGGTCGCTCGGCGAGCAGACCCTGGAGGCCGCCGACGCGATGACCGGCGCCGAGCGCTGACTCAGCGCACCGCCGACCGGGCGGCGAGTCGTTCCGCGATCCCACTGGATCGGGCGACTCGTCGCCCGATCGCCGTTCGGATGTCCTCCGGGGTGCCGATCACGGTCACGCCGGTGACGGCGCGCGTGATCGCGGTGTAGAGCAGCTCGCGGGTCATGGCGCGCGACTCGGCTCCCGGCAGCAGCACGGTGACGTGGTCGAACTCGCTGCCCTGGCTGCGGTGGATGGTCATGGCGTAGCCCGTCTGCACATCGGGCAGGCGCGAGGTGGCGAGCTCCCGCGTGGGGTCGCCGTCGAGCGCCACCTGCACGTGGTCGTCCCGCGTGACGACGACGCCGGCGTCGCCGTTGAACACCGCGAGCGGGGCGTCGTTGCGGGTGACCAGCACCGGCCGGCCGGGGTACCACTCGTCGTAGCCGACGTCGGGCCGCAGCCGCGCGGTGACGTGGTCGTTCCAGGTGGTGGCGCCGTACGGGCCGTCGCGATGGGCGCACAGCAGCCGGTGGCGCGACAGGCGGGCGAGCGCCGTGGTCTCGTCGCCCGCGCGTCCCGCGGCGACGAGGTCGCGGGCCAGGGGCAGCAGGGTGGACTCGAGCTCGGCGTGGGCCCGCGCCGGGTCGACGAGGCGGATGCCCGGCTCGCCGGCGGTGAGCAGACTGACGGCGGTGTCGGCGTCGCCGTCGCGGACCGCGGCGGCCAGTCGCCCGATGCCCGCACCGAAGCGGTGGCTGTGGCTGAGCCGGACGACGTGCTCGGACGACCAGCCGGCCACCACGTCGTGCAGCACCGCGCCGGCCTCGACCGAGGCCAGTTGGTCGGCGTCGCCGACCAGGATCAACCGGGTGTCGGGGCGCAGGGCCTCCAGCAGCCGGGCCACGTGCTCCAACGACGCCATCGAGGTCTCGTCGACGACGACCACGTCGTGGGGCAGCCGCCGGGTGCGGTCGTGCCGGAAGCGCGTGTGGTTGTCGTGGCGCCACCCGAGCAGGCGGTGCATCGTCGACGACGGCAACGCGGTGAGCCAGGTGCGCTCGTCCTCGGTGAGGGCCAGGCGTGTGGCGGTGGAGACCACGGCCTCGCGCATCCGTGCGGCCGCCTTTCCGGTGGGCGCCGTGAGTGCGACGCGCAGGGGCCGCCCGAGGGTGGCCAGCGACTGGGCCTGCAGGATCGCCAGCACGCCGGCGACCGTGGTGGTCTTGCCGGTGCCCGGGCCGCCGGTGAGCACGATCGTGCCCACGCGGGCCGCGCGCTCGGCGGCCGCGCGCTGGTCGGAGTGCTCGGCCCCGGGGAAGAGCCGGTCGAGGTCGGCGGTCAGGCGCTCCTCGTCGAGTGCCGGGGGCGACGTGGCCGCCCGCGCCGCGAGGTCGTCACACAGCGCGACCTCGAGCTCGCGGTAGCGGTCGAGGTAGAGCAGGTCGTGCTCGGCGACGAGCACGCGACCGAGGCGGCTCGCGCGGACGGCCTCGAGCCACGTGTCGGGATCGGGCCAGGCGAGACCGGGGACCTCGGGATCCTGGCGCGGGTCGAAGCACGTGGAGCCGTGGCGGACCGCCCGCACCGCGAACGCGAGCGCCAGCAGGGGCAGGGGAGCGGCCTCGCCGGTGATCCGCCCGAGGCGGGCGGTCATCAGCGCGTCGCCGGTGGTGAGCACCTCGGCGGCGACGAAGTCCTCGATCGTGGCGTGCGGGGTCATCGCGCCACCTCCGGGACCGTGCCGTCGAGCAGGTCGGACAGGGCGACCACGAGCGTGGCCGGCGGCTGCCACGAGAACACGCCGTAGGGCACACCGTCGTGGCGCGGGGTGTCGGGCCCGGCCATGCCGCGCACGTACAGGTAGAGGACCCCGCCGAGGTGCTCCTCGGGCGTGTAGCCGCGGACCCGCCAGCGCAGGAACCGGTGCATCACGACGGCGTACAGCAGCGCCTGCAGCGGGTAGGTGCCCGAGTTCATCGCGGCGGCCAGGGCATCGGGCCGGTAGCCGCCGATCGTGAGCGGCGCATCGGGCGCGCCGAGCCAGTTGGTCTTGTGGTCCACCACGAGGAAGCGGCCCGACGGCAGTCGCAGCGCCAGATCGATGGAGCCGGTCAGGTAGCCGCGCAGCGACTGCTCCGCCAAGGCCGGCGAGCGCAGACGGTCGGCGAACGGGCGCACCGGATCGCCGGGAGGCAGGTGCTCCTCGAGCAGGTCGGCCAGGTCGGCGAGCCGGCCCATCGTGGCCGCGGGGCGGTCTCCACCGCCCATAGGGATCTCGAAGTCGAGCTCCTTGAACTGCCGCTCGGCCAGCACGGTGGCCAGGTCGAGGTCGTCGGCCAAGGGGCCCAGTGGCGTGGTGAGGATGGCCTCGAACGCGGCCACCGCGGCGTCGATGTCGAGCTCGACCGGCCACAGCGCGAGCTGCTCGCGGACGCGCTGCTCCAGCTCGGCACGCAGGTCGGGGGCCGTCACGTCGACCTCCTCCAGGACGGCGTGCACGAGGCTGCCGAACGTGGCGCCCTTGGGCAGGTCGGCCATCGGCGAGAGACGCTCGTCGTGCCCGGGATCGGCCACGAGGAGGGTCTCGGACTCGTCGGTCGTGCCCTCGGCCTCGGGCTCGCTGCCCACATGGGGAGCGGACTCCTGCTCGGCCCGGATCAGGCCGGAGTAGGACGTGCGCCGCCAGGCCGTGTCGAGGGTGCGGTCGAAGGTGCGCACGCCGAGGTCGGCGGTCTCGCCCGGCGGCGGTGGCACGGGGCTCACACGGTCGGTGACGCGCTCGAGCGCCGGGCCGCCGCGCTCGCTCCAACCGCGCAGCACCGACCAGGCCGTGGGGTCATCGGGGGTCGCGACCTCGTCGGGGACCTCGGGCCGGGACGGGTCGGGCCTAAAGAGCAGACGGTGCAGGCCGGAGTTGCGGGCGTCGCGCGTGGGCGCCCACCACGCGACGAGCTGGGACTTCGCGCGGGTCATCGCCACGTAGGCCAACCGCAGCACCTCGCCCGCGTCCTCGGCCTGGGCCGCGCGGGAGTGGGCCGCGAAGTCCGGATGGCCCGGTCCGCCGACGTCGAGGAAGCGCTCGCCGGAGCCGTCGTGGAAGCGGGGGCGCTCGTCGCGGTCGGGCCGCCACCGGTTGAACAGGAAGGGCAGGTGGACGATCGGGAACTCCAGGCCCTTGCTGGCGTGGATCGTGAGCACCTGGACGGCCTTCGCGTCGCTGTCGAGGCGCCGGGTGAGCTCGGCGGAGTCCCCGCCCTCGGTGCGCCGGCGTCGCAGCCACTGGACCAGGCCCGACAGCCCGAGGCGCTCGCGCAGCGCCACCTCGTGGAGCAGGTGGGCCACATGGCGCAGGTCGGTCATCCGGCGGTAGCCGTCGGGGCGCGCGAGGATGCGCGCGGCGAAGACCTCGTCGGTGAGTGACTCCACCACCGCGGCCACCCCGCGGGTGCCCAGGAGATCGGCCAGGTCGCGCACGCGGGTGGCGATCGCGTCGGTGAGCCGGTCGCCGCCGGCCACCAGACTGGAGGCGTCGTGGCCGAGCAGGTCGGTCAGGGCGGCGGCGCGGACCAGGCCCGAGCGCTGCGGGGACTCCATCGCCTCCAACAGGGTGAGCCAGTCGTCGGCGGCCTGGCTGACGAGGACGTTGCTGCCGCCGCCGAGGACGGCCGGGATGCCGTGCCGGGCGAACGTGCGCCGGACGAGGTCGGCCTCGACCCCGGTGGCGACCAGGACGGCGATGTCGCCCGCGGC
The DNA here is from genome assembly GCA_040514145.1 of Aeromicrobium sp. GTDB lineage: Bacteria > Actinomycetota > Actinomycetes > Propionibacteriales > Nocardioidaceae > Aeromicrobium. The sequence goes on along the minus strand of JBEVDF010000037.1, from coordinate 38,336 downwards.
GACCGGCCTGACCTCGGTACCCGAGTCGTAGGAGGCGCCGGAGGCCAGCACCTCGGCGACGTCGACCGCGAGGTCCTCGACGATCTTCTGGCGTGCGACGGCGACCGGCAGGTCCTGGGAGTCCTCGAAGTCCTCACGGTCGAGGACGCGCAGGCGGAAGGCCTCAGGGTGCGGCAGGCCCGACAGGCGACTGCCCTCGTGCCGGGCCCGCACGGGGCGGACGGCGATGTCGGGGTGACCCAGCTGCGCGCCGGCGAAGGTGGCCCCGAGCGCATCGACCAGGTCGGCGTCGCTGCGCCAGTTGACCGGCAGCGTGCGGCGCTCGGTGGCGGTGGCGGCCGCGCGCAGGTAGGTCTGGACGTCGCCGCCGCGGAACGCGTAGATGGCCTGCTTCGGGTCGCCGATGAGCACGAGGGTGGCCACGCCGTTGAAGGCCCGGTCGAGCACGTTCCACTGGACCGGGTCGGTGTCCTGGAACTCGTCGACCAGGACCACGCGCCAGCGGTTCCGCATGAGCGTGCGCGCGGGGGAGTCGGGGTCCTCGAGCACGCTCTCGAGCCGCCGGAGCAGGTCGTCGTAGTCCAGCAGGCCCAACTCGCGCTTGCGCTGGTCGAGGCGGCGTCGCACGGCGTGGGCGAAGCGCACGCGCACGCCGTGCGGAGATTCGGGCTCGACGTCGGCGGGCACGAGCGCGGCGTGCGGATCGGCGACCACGGCATGGGCCAGCGTGCGGGCCTGGCCGTGGGAGAGGGCGGGGCCGTCCTCGTTCGCGTACTTCGCCACGTAGAGGTCGTCGACGATCTGGTCGACCAGCTCGGTGAGGTCGTCGGTGAGCTCGGCCGAGCCGTCGGAGTCGCCGGCGGTGCCGAGGCTGCGCAGCACGGTCTGACAGAACTGGTGGGTGGTGGCGATCGTGGCGCCGTCGAAGTCGGCCAGCGCCGAGCGCAGCCGGGCACGCCGGGCGGCGAGCTCGGGCGCGGGGACGTCGACGAGCAGGCGCAGGAGCGGATCGTCGCCCTCGCGGTGGGCGGCCGGGTCGGTGAGCGCGGCCTCGGCCGCGACGAGCTGGTCGCGCACCCGCTCGCGCATCTCGCGGCTGGCGGCCCGGCCGAACGTGATCACGAGCAACTCGGGCAGCGTGACGACGCCCTCGGCGACGTACCGCGCGACGAGCGCGCCGATGGTCCAGGTCTTGCCGGTGCCGGCGCTGGCCTCGAGCAGGGTGGTGCCCTGCGGAAGCGGGTCGGCGATGTCGAAGGCGCGCAGGTCGGGCGCGGTCAGGGGCAGGTCGCTCACAGCTGCGCCTCCTGCTGGTGGTCGAGCGCGCCGTCCCACAGGCGGGCGGCCAGCGTGGTGAACCCGCCGGCGACGAGCGTCTCGAACGGGACCTTGGGTCCCCAGACGCGCACGATCTCCTCGGCGTCGCGGTCGGCGGGAGGTCCGTAGGCCTTCGCCTCGCGCTGCCACTCGCGGGCGGCGAGGCGGGCGGCGGCCTGGGGTCCGCGCGCCCGCTGCTGGAACGCGAACATGCGGGCGAGCTCGACCGGCAGCGGCAGGGGGCGCTGCAGGCCGTCGTCGCGCAGGTCGACGAGGTCGGCGAGCAGCCCGAGGGCCTCCTCGCGGCTGGCGGGCGCTCGAGTGACGACCTGGGCCGTGCCGCGCCCGACCTTCCCGGCGAGATGGGCCACCCAGGCGACCTCGGGCCGTTGGAGGCTCAGTGCCAGCAGGCGGACCCAGTCGCGGAGCCGGTGCCGGCCGTGGACGGTGGAGTAGGAGACGGTGACGAGGCGGTCCTCGTGCACGCCCTCGACGGTGCCGGTGAGGCGTCGCCCGTCAGGCAGGGCGAGGTCGATGTCGACGGACTCGGCGTCGCCCGCGCGCAGCGCCGTGGTGCCGCCGACGAGGGTGGCGACCCGCGTGCCGACGTCGTTGCCCACGGCCTCACCGAGCCGGCCCGGCGGCATCATCCCGGCGCGCCAGACCGCCGACCACGCGTCGGCGGGCGCGACGCCCCGCACCGCGTCGTCGAGCAGTCGCTGCCCGATGCGCCAGCGCTCGAGGCCGTCGAGCGTGATGGGCAGGTCCTCGTCGAGCAGCTGCTCCTCGCCGCGCAGCAGGACGTCGAGCCGCTGGCGCCAGAACCCGCGCACCGGGTTCTGGACGAAGGCGATCAGGTCGGCGAGCGCGAGATCGTCGCGCGGCGCGGGCGGCAGCGGGGAGGGCAGGAAGGGCGGGGGCTCGGTGCGGGGCCGCAGGCTGGCGCGGGCCCCAGCGAGCGCGGCGGGGTCGAAGCTGAAGGGCCGCGGATCGTCGGTGACGGCGCCCGCACGCAGATTGCGCGGGTCGAACGGCTGCAGCGGGTGGTGGGTGACGACGTCGACCTCGCCGGCGGTGCGGCGGACCTGGTCGAGCAGCTCGCCCAGCGGGACGGCCGGCGGGCGCGCCTGGCCGCGGTGCTCGTCGGCCCCGGTGTAGGTGACGACGAGAGTCTCGGTGGCCGACATCACGGCATCGAGCAGCAGCTGGCGATCCTCGGCGCGGGCGTCGCGCTCGCCGGTGAGCGGCCGACGGGCCAGCGCGTCGTCGCCGTCGACGTGGGTGGCACGGGGGAAGGTGCCGTCGTCGAGGCCGACGAGGGCCACCACCCGGTGGGGCACCGAGCGCATGGGCACCATGGTGCAGACCGTGAGGCTTCCGGTGCGGAAGTTCGCGCGCGAGGGGCGTCCGGCCCAGCGCTCGCGCACCATCGTGAGGACCTCGCCGGGCCGCAGCACGGTGGTGTCGTCGTCGAGGCGCTCGAGCTCGCGGTCGACCTGTTGGCGCTGCCAGGCGTCGCGCAGGGGGACGTCGGCCAGGTCGGTGAGCATCGCGTCGATCCGCTCGGCCCACTGCGCCATCGTGGCGCCCTCGGCGAACGCGTCGACGGCACGTTCGAGGCCGTCGACGAAGGTGACCAGCCGGCCCGCCAGGTCGACGTCGCCGCTCGGCACGTCGTCGAGCGGCAGGACCTCGGCGACGAGGCGAGCGGGGTCCTCGGTGGCCGCCACGCCGGCGACGAGCCGGTCGAGGCCCGTGCGCCACGTGTTGTGCTCGACCCGCAGGCCGAACCGCTGGCGGTGGGGCCCGTCGAAGCCCCAGCGGACCCCACTGGACTCGACCCACCCGGCGATGCGCTCGATCGCGTCGTCGTCGAGGTCGAAGCGCTGACGCACGGGCTCGGAACCGAGCAGGTCGAGCACCTCGGCGTTGGTGGCTCGGCCGCGCCGCGAGAGCTCGAGCACGGCGACCGTGAGGCCCAGCAGGGGATTGGTGCGCGACGCGGCCCGGTCGGCGAGCATGACCCGCAGCCGGTGACCCGGGTGGTGGGGCGTGTCGCCGAGGATCTCGGCCTGGCCGAACGCCGCGTGGAACAGCGGCGCGTACGACTCGATGTCGGGGACCATGACCAGGATGTCGCGCGGCTCGAGCGTGGGATCGTCCTGCAGCAGGCCCACGATCACGTCGCGGAGCACGTCGACCTGGCGCGCGCGACCGTGGCAGGCGTGCACCTGGATGCTGTGGTCGCCGGGCGCGGGGGTCGGGCCGGCCGAGCCCGGGCGATCCGCGGCCACGTCGGCCTGGAGGCGGCCGAGGAGCGTGTCGGGTCGCTCGACGGGCAGCGAGGGATGCACCGTGGCCCGCGGCGCCACGGCCGCGAGCGATCGCTGGAGCTCGCGCACGTCGCGCCCGAGGGCAGCCAGCAGGGGGTTGTGCAGGAGCTCGGCGGTGCCGTCGCCCTCGCGCGCGACGACGTCCGAGGCGTCGGCGAGGCGGTCCCACGCGGCGGGTGAGGGGTGCGGCAGCCATAGGTGAACGTCGCGGTGCTCCGCGAGCGCGGCCAGCACCTGCAGCTCACCGAGGGGGAGCCGGTTGTGGCCGAACAGGTTGACCCGGGCGGGCAGGTCGACCGCGCCCGCCGAGCCGCCCAGCATGGCGATCGCGGCGGCGATGCGCTCGTCGGGGGACGGCGCCACGACCCGAGCGCGGACGCGGCGCCAGACCTCGGCCTGCCACCGTACGTCGCTCGGCAGGAGCTCACCGGTGCCGTCCTCGTCGCGGCCGGCCGACCAGGCCGCGGTCATCGCGGGGCGCTGTCGGGCGTAGGCGTGCAGGCGGGCGGCGAGCGCTCGGGCGACGCCGAGTCGGCGGTCGCGCCGCAGCTCGCGCTCGAGTCCGGAGTGACCCTGCCCGAGGTGGCGCGCCACCGCGGCCAGCCACGGTTCGTCGATGCCGCTCTCGATGACCTCGAGCACCCGCCACACGATCGCGTCGGGTCGCCACGGGTCCTGGTCGTCCTCGCCGAGCAGCTCGGCGACGATCGAGTGCGGACGCGCGAACCGGATGCCGGCGGTGACGCCGTCGCCGCCTCCGGCCGACGCGCCGAGGCGGTGGCTCAGGCGCTGGGACAGCCACCGCTCGGTGCCGAGCGCCGCGACCACGACGAGCTCGGTGGCGAACGGGTCGTCGGTCGGCTCGGCCAGCAGCGTCGCCAGGCCGTCGGCCAGCACGTCGGTGCGCTCGGCGCGATGCAGGTGGAAGGTCATGTCGGCCTCAGTCTGCCGTGTCGGTCCGACACCGGGGACGACCATGCGGGGTTTCCCATCGCCATGCGGGAGGAAGTTTCCCCCGCACGGCGGTCGATTCCCCGGTGAGCCGGGGAAACTTCGACTGTTCACACCAAATCGCGCGAAACCGCGTCATGGGGTGCCGTGAGGGTCGTCTCATGGGCATGAGCAGAAGGACGGTGCACAGTGTGGACCCGCTGTCGCGCCCCAAACTGACCGTCGTCCGCGGCGACGCCGCCCAGGTCCCGGACCATGCCCCCGAGCGGGCTGATGCCACCGACGTGCTCGCCTCGATCCTCATCGACGCGTTCGGCGACCGGGTGCTGTTCCTGTTCCATCGGCGCATCCCCGGCCAGACCGGCGACCTGCCGGTCATCGCGGTGACCTCGACGGGCGTGCACCTGATCGAGCCGCGCTCCTACCCGGGCAAGAAGGTCCGGGCCAGCCGTGACGGCAGCACGTTCGAGATCGACGGCGTGCGCCACACGCGCCTGGCCGAGCAGATGGCCGAGCACGCCGAGGCCCTGCAGGCCGCCGTGTCGACCGGCCCCCTGCCCGACGCCCCCGTGCACACGAGCTACTGCTTCATCGAGGGCGAGCTGCCGATGCGTCCGTTCGAGGTCGACGGCGTGCGCGTGCTCTCGGTCCGCTCGACGCTGCGCCGGCTCCGGTCGGGCGGCCCCTTGGACGAACGACAGGTCGAGGCGCTGCACCGCGACCTGTCGCGCAGGCTCGTGCGCACCTGACGCACGAAAACGACGATGGGGCGGCCTCTCGGGTCCGCCCCATCGTCGTTTCCTCAGGCGCTCAGTGGTCGAGCGCCTTGCCCTCCGCGCCCGCACCGGTGAGTGCACGGACCTCCATCTCGGCGGCCTTGTACTCGAGGTGCTCCTTGCTGGTGATCGTTCCGAGGATGCCCAGCAGGAACGAGGCCGGGATCGAGACCAGGCCCGGGTTGGCCAGCGGGAACCACGACCAGTCCTGGTCGGGGAACATCGCCGTCTCGTTGCCCGACACCGCGGGGCTGAAGATGATCAGCCCGACCGTGATGATCAGGCCGCCGTAGATGCTCCACAGGCAGCCGCGGGTGTTGAACCGCTTCCAGAACAGCGAGTAGAGGATCGTCGGCAGGTTGGCCGAGGCCGCCACCGCGAACGCCAGCGCCACGAGGAACGCGATGTTCTGTCCGTTGGCCGCGATGCCGCCGAAGATCGCCACGATGCCGATCACGATCGCCGCGATGCGGGCGACCTTCACCTCCTGGCCGTCCGGCGCGTTCCCGCGGTGGATCACGCTCGCGTAGATGTCGTGCGCGAACGAGGCCGATGCGGTGATGGTCAGTCCGGCGACGACCGCGAGGATCGTCGCGAACGCCACCGCCGACACGATGCCCAGCAGCAGGGTGCCGCCCAGCTCGTAGGCCAGCAACGGAGCCGCCGAGTTGGCCGCGCCGGGTGCCGCCGCGATCTTCTCGGGGCCGACCAGCGCCGCGGCGCCGTAGCCCAGCGTCAGCGTGAACAGGTAGAACAGGCCGATCAGCCAGATCGCCCAGACCACGGACTTGCGGGCCTCCTTGGCCGTCGGCACCGTGTAGAAGCGCATGAGGATGTGCGGCAGGCCCGCGGTGCCGAGCACCAGGGCGATCGACAGCGAGATGAAGTCGATCTTCGTCACTCCGTCGAGGCCGTACTTCTTGCCCGGCTCCAGCGAGGCGCCGGCAGCGGCACCGTCACCGAGCAGGTCGGAGAAGTTGAAGCCGTACTGCGCCAGGACCCACACGGTCATCAGCAGGGCGGCACCGATCAGCAGGATCGCCTTGATGATCTGCACGTAGGTGGTGCCCTTCATGCCGCCCACGAGGACGTAGACGATCATCAGCGCGCCGACCCCGGCGATGACCAGGGCCTGGCCGAAGGAGTCGTTGATGTTGAGCAGCAGCGCCACGAGGCCGCCGGCGCCGGCCATCTGGGCCAGCAGGTAGAAGAACGACACGACGAGCGTCGAGACTGCCGCGGCGGTGCGCACGGGGCGCTCCTGCATGCGGAAGCTCAGCACGTCGGCCATCGTGAACCGGCCGGTGTTGCGCAGGAGCTCGGCCACCAGCAGCAGCGCGATCACCCAGGCGACCAGGAAGCCGATGCTGTAGAGGAATCCGTCGTAGCCGGTGAGCGCGATCGCGCCGGCGATGCCCAGGAACGACGCGGCCGACAGGTAGTCGCCCGAGATGGCGACACCGTTCTGACGACCCGTGAACGAGGAGCCCGCCGTGTACATCTGCGAGGTGCTCTTGTTGGTGCGGCTGGCGCGGATGACGAACACCAGCGTCAGCACGACGAAGCCGGCGAAGATGGAGATGTTCAGGGCGGTGTTGCCGACCTGCTCGGTCTCGGTGGCCTGCGCGAGGGAGGCCAGGGAGGTCGTGATCATGCGAGGCCCTCGGCTTCCATCTCTTCGCGGATCTTGGCCGAGCGCGGGTCGAGCTCACGGTCGGCGTAGCGCACGTAGGCCATCGTCACGGCGAACGTCGCGACGAACTGCAGCAGGCCGAAGATGAGCCCGACGTTGATGTTCCCGAACACCTTCTGGCTCATGAAGTCCACGGCGTACGTGGAGGCGAAGACGTAGACGAAGTAGAAGGTCAGGCCGGCCGCGGTGGCCGGGAGCACCCAGTTGCGGTGCTTGCGCTTCAGCTCTTGGAACTCCGGTGACGCGAGCACGGCGATGTACGCGGCCTCGCGTTCGGTCGGCGCCGAGGACGCCGAGTCGGATTCGGTCGGATTGCTCACAGCAACACCTCCACGGTGATGGGACACGTGACCGACGTCACAGTGATCGCGGTCACATACGACGCTAGAGGCGGCGCGGGCAGGCCGCTCTTCCGGCGCGGCGCAGTTGCGACGAACGACCGGATCCTGCGACGAACGGTCGTTCCGCGCGCTCCGAGCGGGGATCGGCGGCGTTCAGTCGGCGTCGGCCCGGCCCGTGAGCTGCGCCTCGAGAAGTGGGACCACCTCGGGTCCGAGGCGTGCCACGTGGTGGCCGGCGTGCATGAGGAAGCGCGCCTGGGCGCGCAGTTGCGAGGGCATCGGCGGCAGGTCGCGCTCGGCCTCGCCCAGCGCGCCGGCGACGTCCGCGCCCATGCGGTCGGGGCCAAGCGACGTGTTGCGGGCGTCCACCAACCCCAGGCCCGCGCCTGCCTGGGCGGCGCTGCGCAGGAGGTCGACGGTGTGCGGCAGGTCATCGGGGGAGGTCTCCAGGGCCAGCAGCGGCACGAGGCGCGCGGTCAGCAGGTCGGCGACCTCGTGGGCCTGCGGGGTGAACGCGGCGTCCAGGCCCAGGCGGTGCATCGTCGCCGCGCCGAATCCGGACCGTGCGGCGGGGTCGGCGGCCGGCCACGTGCTCCCGTCGAGGGTGGGGACGGCGAGGGCGACGAAGCGCTCGCGGTGCCGACCTCGTGTGAACCAGCTCACAGTCGCATGGTACTCATGACACCTCGGGGTGACCCGTGGGAAAAATGTGACGAGAGTCGCGTCATGGGACGAATGCAGTGTCGTCTCACGGTCACACGAGGCGAGATCCGAGCCGTTGAGCGGTGAACGAGGGGAGGTCGGAACGGATGAAGGTGGAGCGCATCTGGTGGCGCGAGATCGGCGCTGAGGACTACTACACGATGGAGAAGTCCTCGCGAGGCCTCCGTGGCAAGACGACCGTGGAGATCCGCCAGATCCCCGACCTCATGGAGTTCGTGGGCCTGGACCGCACGCTGTCCCCGGAGGCCTGGCAGGACGTGCGCATCGTCCCGCGCGTCGTCGGTGACCCCGACGTCTCGGCACCGCTGGTCTTCAAGGCCCACCGCCGTCACGGCGTGTACGAGCTCACCGGCCAGAACCGCAACGACGAACGGCACGAGCGGCACCCGGCGTGGCTGCCCCTCCACGGCTGGCCGGACCTGCGCATCCCCACCTCGGTCGAGGACGCCAAGGCGGTCCTGGCCGAGCTCGGCGGGCTGCACGTGTACGTGGCGCGCACCCAGTCGGGCCAGTACTTCGCCGGGCACACGACGGGCGCTTCCCTGCCCGCCGGCTGGCCGTCGTCGTGCCAGCCCCTGTTCACCGGCTCGGAGTCGGGCGTCATCACCGTGGGCAGCGGGTCGCTCCAGACGCTGACGCCGCTCGCGCGCAAGATCCTCGACGCCTTCCGCGACCGCAAGAGCGTGCTCGTCTACGGCCCGCCCGCCACCGGCAAGACCCACGCCGTGGCCCAGGTCCGCCAGATCCTCGACGACGCGTGGACCGGCGGCGAGGCCGTCGAGATCGATCCCCACCGCGCTGACCAGCCCTTCACCTCGGGGTTCGAGGCCTCGCCGATCGCGCCGCCGGTCATCACCGACTGGGTCACGTTCCACCAGGACTACGGCTACGAGGACTTCGTCGTCGGCCTGCGCCCCACCGGCGAGGGCATCCGCCTCGCGCCGTTCGCCGGTCGCCTGCTCGACCTCGCGATCCGCCTCGACCGCCAGGGCCGCGGTGCGGCGCTGCTGGTGATCGACGAGATCAACCGCGGCAACGTGCCGAAGATCCTCGGCGACTTCATGACCTTCATGGACACGTCCTACCGGCGCGGACGCGACGGCGACTCCCGCTCGGCGATCCCGGTGAACCTGCCGAAGGTGCAGCGCAGCCCCACCGGCGACCCGGTCACCGAGCCGATCTGGATGCTCTCGGGCGACTCCTACATGCTGCCCCAGCCGTGGACCTTCCCCCACGACGTGAACATCCTCGCGACGATGAACTCGGTCGACCGCGCCGTCGCCCCGCTGGACTCGGCGATCGGCCGCCGCTTCGAGCGCATCGACGCCTACGCCGACCTGGAATTCCTGGCCCAGCACCTCGGGGTCAGCATCGAGATCGCCACGGCGCCCGACGTCGACGCGCAGCAGTGGACGCCGCAGGCCGCCGCCGTGGCGCTGCTGGGCTACCTGAACGACGAGATCACCGAGCGGCTCGGGCAGGACTACGAGCTCGGGCATCTCTACTTCTGGAAGATCACGTCCTGGGAGGACCTCCAGCGCGTGTGGGACCACGACATCTGGCCGCAGATCCGGGACCGCTTCGGCGCGCGTCCGGACCAGCTGGCCGACCTGTTGCGCGTGAACTCGCGCAATGCTCCACCGAACTACCCCTTCCGTACGCGGACGCTCACGGGCCGTGCCCTGACCGTCGACTCCTTGATGGGTCAGTCCCACGAGGACACCGCGATCGCTCTCGACTTCCTGGTGCGTGGATGATGATGACCGGACAGACCCTGCTCGAGGGCGGACCCGCCCAGCCGTTCGCGTGCACCGCCGCCGAACTCGACGAGCTGCGACTGCGGTCGACCGAGCTCGCCTCGCGCCTCGGCCTGGCCGAGGAGCCGTTCGTCGTCGACGAGGCGGCCGGCACGATCCAGGTCCGGGGCGTCGCGGGCTTCGTCGCCGTCGGCGACTCGACGCTCGAGATCATGCCGCACGTCCTGCGCCACGACCCGGGCTGGCGCGTCTCGATGCTGACGATGCTGACCACGGTCCACCGGCTCGAGTGGGTGCCGCGGGTCGATCGCGGCACGCGCCACGCGGGCCTGCCCGATCTGCTCGGCATGATCGTCGCCGGTGCCATGGGCCGCGCGTCCTCTGAGGGCGTGCCCCGCACCTACGTCGAGCGCACGGCCGTCACGGCCTCGATCCGTGGGCAGGTCGACGCGGCCAAGATGTGGCGCCGCGTCGTCGACCCCTACAGCGTCGACTGCCGATTCTCCGAGTTCGTCGCCGACGGCCCGGTCACGTCCGCCCTGAAGTGGGCGTGCGGCGAGCTGGCCGGCGCGGTGCAGCAGCCGTGGCTCGAGTCCGAGCTGCGCGCCTACGCCGACCTCTTCCCCGAGGCACCCCGCGACCTGCCGCCGCCGGCGATCATGGACGGCCTGCAGCTGACGCCGCAGTTCGGCTTCCTCAGCGAGGCGCTCGACGTCGCACGGGTGCTGTCGATGGGCCCGCAGAACGGCACCAGCGGCCGCGCCGACGGTCCGACCCGCGCCTTCTTGTGGAACACCGAGAAGCTGTTCGGTGACTTCGTCCAGGTGGTCGCCGAGCGCGCGGCCAAGAAGGGCGGGTTCACGGCGTACCGCGGCTCCCGGGCCCGCCGACTCAACGATGCGAACGCCCCCGCCGGAGCCGTGGACACGGTGGTCGAGTCCGACGCCGAGCTCGTGGCCGTCTCCGTGTGCGCGCGGGAGTACACCGAGGACCTCGCCGACGAGCTGGCCGTGGGCCTCATCGCGGCCGGCCGGGGTCTGGGCGCCTCCGACATCGCGATCGTCTTCCCCGCGAGCATGGGCCTGCGGCCCGGCACCCAGATTCGCGTGCGCGAGCCCGGCGGCCCGTCGATGCTGCACCTGCTCACCGTCGACCCCTCGGGGCTGGGGGAGCACGGCGGCATGGCGCGCGTCTTCAACGAGTTCGAGCTCGACCTGTCGATGGTGCTCACCATCGCGCAGCGCCGCCCGGTCGGCTCGCGGCGTCTCGGCGGCACCGCCTGACCGCCTGACCGCCGCAGATCGCGCTCAGTGGCGCAGCTGCACCAGGACCTCGAGCTCGGAGTCGGTGAGCTCGGTCAGGGCGGACTCGCCGGCGTTCACGACGGCGTCGGCCAGGGCGCGCTTGGCGCTGATCAGCTCGGCGATCGACTCCTCGATCGTGCCCTCGGCCACGAGGCGGTGCACTTGGACGTTCTTCGTCTGGCCGATGCGGTGCGCGCGGTCGGTGGCCTGGTCCTCGACGGCGGGGTTCCACCAGCGGTCGTAGTGGACCACGTGGTCGGCGCGGGTCAGGTTCAGGCCGGTGCCCGCGGCCTTCAGTGACAGGACGAAGACGTCGGTCTCGCCGTTCTGGAACGCGCTCACCATCCGCTCGCGGCGGGCCACCGGGGTGCCGCCGTGCAGGAAGTCGTGGCGCACCTTGCGCTCGCCCAGCCGGCGCGCGAGGAGCCGGCCCATCTGCGCGTACTGCGTGAACACCAGCGCGGCGCCACCCTCGTCGACGATCTCCTCGACCAGCTCGTCGAACGTCTCGAGCTTGCCCGAGCGGCCGGTCAGACGCGCCTCCGGCTCGTGCAGGAACTGCGCCGGGTGGTTGCAGATCTGCTTGAGCTGCGTGAGCAGCTTCACGACGAGGCCGCGCCGGCGGATGCCGGTGGAGTCGGCGATCTCCGACATGGTCCGCTGCACGACCGCCTCGTAGAGCCCGACCTGCTCGCGGGTCAGTGGCACCCGGTGATCGGTCTCGATCTTCGGCGGCAGCTCGGGCGCGATGCCCGGATCGGTCTTGCGCCGCCGCAGCACGAACGGGCGGATGAGCTGCGAGAGCCCCGCCGCGCGCTCGGTGTCGTGGTCGCGCTCGATCTGGCGCGACCACTCGCGCCGGAACTGCTCGCGCGTGCCGAGCAGACCGGGAGTGGTCCAGTCGAGCAGGGCCCACAGCTCGCCGAGGTGGTTCTCCACGGGCGTGCCGGTCAGCGCCATGCGGGCCTCGGAGTCGATCCGGCGCAGGGCCTGCGCGGCGCCGCTGCCGGGATTCTTCACGTGCTGGGCCTCATCGGCGACCACGAGACTCCACCGGTGCCGGCGCAGCTCCTCTACGCTCGAGCGCATCGTCGCGTAGGTCGTGACGACGAAGCCGGACTTGGCGTCGGCGAGGCTGCGCCGCGGGCCGTGGTAGCGGTACACGGGAACGCCGGGGGCGAAGCGGGCGATCTCACGCTCCCACGTGGCCAGGACCGAGGCGGGGCACACGACGAGGGTGGGCTCGGGGGAGTCCAGGTGCAGGTGCAGCGCGATGAGCATGAGCGTCTTGCCCAGGCCCATGTCGTCGGCCAGGATCCCGCCCAGCCCGAGGTCGACCAGCTGGCTCATCCAGCGCAGGCCGCGCAGCTGGTACTCGCGCAGCTGCCCGTCGAGGGACTCGGGCTGCGTGGCCGGGGTGATGTCGGCGTCCTGATCGGCCAGGCGGCGGCGGACGTCCTCGAGCCAGCCCACGGTGTCGACCTCGGTCTCGAGGCCGTCGATCTCGAGGCTGCCGGTGACGGCGGCCCGCAACGCCTCGCCGGCGTCGAGGGTGCGGCCGTGGCCCGCCAGAACGCGGGCGACCTGCTGCTGGTCGACCATGACCCAGCGGTCGCGCAGGTGCAGCATGCCGGACTGGGACTCCGCGAGCTGCTCGACCTCGGCACGGGTGAGGTGCTCGCCGCCCACCGAGACGCTCCAGTCGAAGCGGAACAGCTGGTCGGAGGTGAACGCGCGCGGCCGGTCGTGGTCGCGGTCGAGGCGCGGCTCGTCCGCCTCGACGCGGCTGACGACGCCCGTGGCGCGCACGTCGTGGCGCAGGCCCTCGGGCCATGCGATCTCGATGCGGTTGGCCAGAGCGGCCACGAGGGGGCGGCCCTGGCCGAGGGAGCCGAGCTCCTCGGGCGTCACACGGACCCGGCCCTCGCGGGCGAGGTGCGCGGCGGGCGGCCAGCTGACGGCGAGTCGTTCGAGCATCGCCACCAGGGCAGGGCGGGCCGCCGGGCCCAGGTGGTGGTCGTCGCGGGTCAGCACGGTGGGTGCGGACACCGAGGCGCGGTTCATCGCCTGGGGGCGCACGTGCAGCTCGAGGTCGGCCATCGCGTCGGCGTCCTCGCTGAGGGTGACGTCGAGACGGTACGAGAAGCTGGTCGGTCGTTCGATCGTGGGCCGCGGCTGCTGCACCTCGCGACGCCGCTGGGGCGTGGTGGCCACGGCGGGCGCGCCCGCCACGAGGGCCGCCAGGAACGCGCGGATCGACGCCTGACCCTCGGCCGGGGTGGGACCGATCGCGCGCCCGGCGTCGAGCATCTGCTGCATCTCCGAGGAGCCGGGGGAGGCGAGCGTGCCGGTGGCCATGAGGCGCAGGGCGATGATCGAGGGGGTGGCCCAGGCTCGCACGCTGGGATCGGCGGTGAGCGCCCGGATGCCGCCGCTGAGCGGGCCGACGGCCTCGTTGGCGGTGGCCTCCACGGGGCCGCGCGGCGTGTCGAAGACGAACGTCGAGAGTGTCGGGTCGTCGGGGTCCGCGACGAACCGGACCGGGTGTCGCAGCGCGATCTGCAACTCGGTCGCCGTGGCCATCCCTCCATTGTCGCGTACGCGTTCAAGTGGCCCACCACGTGGTATAGTTGAATCATCAACTAACAGGAGTCGATGATGAACCTGCGTCCCGAGACCGTGCCCACGCACGCGCTGTCCGACCTCACGAACCGCCTGGTCCCCAGCCCGCGCATGCCGGTGCTGTTCGTCGGCCACGGCAACCCGATGAACGCTCTCGCCGACAACACGTTCACGCGCGAGTGGGAGCGCGTCGGCGCCGGGCTGCCCGCGGCGCAGGCGATCGTCGTGATCAGCGCGCACTGGCTCACGCCCGGCGGCACGCACATCACCGACGCCCCGCGGAACCCGATCATCTACGACTTCGGTGGCTTCCCCGACGAGCTCTACCGCGTGAAGTACGAGACCCACGGCGACGAGAAGGTCGCGCGGATCCTGGCCGAGCACCTCGTCGAGTACGAGGCCCGCCTCGACAGCCAGTGGGGCCTCGACCACGGAACCTGGAGCGTGCTGAAGTTCCTCGCGCCCGCGCCTCAGGTGCCGGTGCTGCAGATCAGCATCGACTACGCGATGCCGCTGCCGAAGCTCCACGAGCTGTTCGGGCGCCTGCGCGACCTGCGCCGTCGCGGCGTGGTGTTCATCGGCAGCGGCAACATCGTGCACGCGCTGAACCGCGTCCGCTGGGGCGGCGGCCCGGCGTGGGACTGGGCGCAGGAGTTCGACGCCCAGACCGCCGACGCGCTGGCCACGCGTGACGTGGCCAAGCTGGTGGACCCGTACCGCACGTGGTCGGCCGCGCGGATCGCCGTGCCCACCGACGACCACTACCGCCCGATGGTGGCGGCGCTGGGCCTGCTCGAGCCCGGCGAGGACATCGGCTTCTTCAACACCGAGATCGACATGGGCTCGATCGGCATGCGCTCGTTCATCACGGCTGCCTGACGTCCCATCCGGCCAGCACCGCGCCGGTGAAGCCGTCGAACGTGAGGTCGTCCGGGCCTGCCGGCTTCGGCCCGAGCCGCACGGCGACCACGTCCTGCGACGGCACCACCGCGAGGAGCTGGTTGCCCCAGCCGAGCGCCCAGAAGGCGTCGGCGGGGACCGAGGGGGCCAGCCGGCCCCGGAAGGGCTCACGGTCGACGTCGAAGCCGGCTGCCCGGCGCACCTCGACGACGCGGCCCTCGGTGTTGTTCCACCAGAGCAGGCCGTAGGCGGCGTTGCCCTCCGACGAGGTCGCGACCAGCTCGGAGACGGCGTCCGCCGACAGGATCCGACGCCCGTCGAAGACTCCGCCGTCACGCATCATCACGCCGAGCCGGGCCAGGTCGGCGCACGACGAGACGATGCCGGCGTAGGTCTTCAGGTGGCCGGCGCCGTCGCGCTCCCACGTGGTGTCGGCCAGGCCCAGAGGCTCGAAGAGCCGGTCACGGGCGAACGCCTCCACGTCACCGACCGCCGACTCCAGCACCGCCGACAGCACCTGGCTGGCCAGGTTGTCGTAGCGCCACGTCGAGCCCGCCTCGTCCTGCTGACCCGCCGCGAGCGCGGCGGTGGTCTGGTCGCTCGCGCCGATCATGGCCCGGTCGAGCGACTCGGACCAGCGCCGCCCCGAGGTCATCGACATGAGGTGCCGCACGGTGACCTCGCGGGACTCGTGCGGCCAGTCGGGCACGTGGCGCGCGACCGGGTCGTCGAGGTCGAGCTCGCCGTCGGCCGCGGCGACCGCCAGGAGCACCCCCACCACCGACTTCGTGATCGAGTAGACACGGCGCGTGGCGTTGCGCGAGCCGGCCGGGTGCTCGTGGACGACCTGGTCGCCGCGCAGCACCAGCGTGCAGGTCGAGGCAGTCGCGTCGACCAGCCGGTCGAGCTCGGTGAAGTCCGGCGGGGGAGGCGGGCTCGGGCTCGGCGACGCGGAGACGGTGGGCAGGGATGCCTCGGACAAGTCGGTCCTTCCGGGAGTGGGGGACGTGCAGGAGGCGAGCGCCAGCGCTCCGATCAGGAACGCGACGAGCCGGGCCCGCGAGGTCACATCCGACCCGTGTCCAGGTACCGCTGGTGCCACGACAGGGCTTCGTCGAGCAGATGCGGGGTGTGCCGGGCCTCGGGCCGCGACGCCATGGCCCGGTCGAGGTAGTCCCGCAGTTGCGGGCGGAAGTCCGGGTGGGCGCAGTGGGCGATGATCCGCTCGGCGCGCGCTCGCGGCGAGAGGCCGCGCAGGTCGGCCAGTCCGTGCTCGGTCACGATCACGTGGACGTCGTGCTCGGTGTGGTCGACGTGACTGACCATCGGCACGATGGTGGAGATGGCCCCGTTCTTGGCCGTCGACGCCGTCAGGAAGAAGTTCAGGTAGGCGTTGCGCGCGAAGTCACCGCTGCCGCCGATGCCGTTCATGACCGCACTGCCCATGACGTGGGTGGAGTTCACGTTGCCGTAGATGTCGGCCTCGATCATCCCGTTCATGGCGATCACGCCGAGGCGGCGGATGACCTCGGGGTGGTTCGAGATCTCCTCGCTGCGCATGAGGATGCGGCCCTTGTAGCCGTCGATGCCGGCGTGGAACCGCTCCATTCCCTGGCGGGACAGGCCGAACGAGGCGGTCGACGCCGCCCGCATCGTGCCCGAGTCGAGCAGGGTGAGCATGCCGTCCTGCAGCACCTCGGTGTAGGCGACGAGGCTGGTGAACTCGCTGTCGTCGAGGCCCTGCAGCACCGCGTTCGCGACGTTTCCCACGCCCGACTGGAGCGGCAGCAGCTCGGGCGGCATGCGGCCGGCTCCGACCTCGCCGCGCAGGAAGTCCAGGGCGTGCTCGGCGATCGCGCGCGAGACGTCGTCGGGCGCGGAGAACGCGGCGCCGTTGTCGGGCTCGCGGGTCTCGACCACGGCGACGACCTTGGCCGGATCGACCTTCAGGTACGGCTCGCCGATGCGTTGCATGGGCTCGGTGAGCGTGAGGGGTCGTCGGTGTGGGGGCAGCGCGGTGCCGCCGTAGATGTCGTGGAAGCCCTCGAGCTCGCGCGGCTGCCAGTGGTTGACCTCGAGGATCACCTTGTCGGCCTGGTCGAGCCACGTCTTGTTGTTGCCGACCGAGCTGCCCGGGACGAGCAGGCCGTCGGGCAGGATCGCCGTCACCTCGATGACGGCGACGTCGAGCGGGCCGTAGAAGCCGAACCACATCTGCTGGGCCGAGTGGCTCAGGTGCGCGTCGACGTAGTCGACCTCGCCGGCGTTGATCTGGCGGCGCAGCAGTGGGTCGGAGTTGTAGGGAAGCCGCTTGGAGATCGCATGGGCCTCGGCCAGGACGCCGTCGGCCTGCGGAGCGGTGGAGGCACCGGTCCACAGGCCGATCCGGAAGTCCTGGCCGGCGTCGTGCGCGGCACGGGCGCGGGCGGCGAGCGCGGACGGCACCGCCTTGGGGTAGCCCGCGCCGGTGAAGCCGCTCATCCCGACGTTGTCCCCCGGGCGGATGAATTCGACCGCTTCCTCAGCGCTCATGATCCGTGGGGACACCACCGGGCACGTCACACGACTCATGACCCCGAGTGTCTCAGTTCTGAGAGGCCTCCGGCACCTCGGGCGCCTGGTCCTGCGCCTCCTGGGCGTCGATCTCGCGGCGGACCTTCTCCATGTCGAGCTCGCGGACCTGGTCGATGATCTGGTCGAGCGCCTCGGCGGGCAGCGCGCCCGGCTGGGCGTACAGCAGCACGCCGTCGCGGAACGCCATCAGCGTGGGGATCGAGGTGATCTGGACCGCGGCGGAGAGCTCCTGCTCGGCCTCGGTGTCGATCTTGGCGAACGTGATGTCGGGGTGACGCTCGCTGGCGGCCTCGTAGACCGGAGCGAACTGCATGCACGGTCCGCACCAGCCGGCCCACCAGTCCACCAAGGTGATGCCCTCACCGGTGACGGTGTCCTGGAACGTGTCGGCAGTCAGGTTGATCGTGGTCATGATGGCCTTTCGTCGGGTACTGCTTCTTCAACGTCCGTCTCCACTGTGCCATTCCATGGCTAGGGCAAGTCCGCTGATTGCGGCATGATCGGGACATGGATCGGCGGAGCCTCATCGTCGGGGGAGCGGCCCTGGGGGCCGCGTGGCTGGCCGGTTGCAGTGGCGACGACCCGAAGCCCCGACCCAGCGCCTCCACCGCGACCCCCCGTGCGTCCGAGCCCCCGCCCACCACGGCGAGCACCCCACCGGCCCCCGAGCCCATCGACCCGCGGATCGACGGCACGATCGCCTCGGGCCTCAACGTCCCGTGGGCGATCGTGTTCCTCGCCGACGGCTCGGCTCTGGTCACCCAGCGCGACGACGCCTCGATCGTGCGGGTCACCGCCGACGGCGACGTGTCGAAGGTGGGCGACGTCCCCGGCGTCGCCCCGGGCGGGGAGGGCGGGCTGCAGGGACTCGCCGTGGCGCCGGACGAGTCGGCGCTCTACGTCTACCTCACCGGGCCGGACGACAACCGCGTGGTGCGACTGGAGTTCGACGGCGACCGCATCGGGGCGGCCGAGCCGATCCTCACCGGCCTGGCGAAGGCCTTCAACCACCAGGGCGGTGCGCTGACGTTCGACCGCCGCGGCCGGCTCTTCGTCGCCGTCGGCGACGCGGCGAACGCCGCCACGGCGCAGGACCGCGCCGCGCTCAACGGCAAGATCCTGCGCATCGACACGCAGGGCCGCCCGGTCGAGGGCAATCCGTTCGGCAACGAGGTGTGGTCGTACGGGCACCGGAACGTCGAGGGCCTCGCCTGGGATGCGTCCGGGCGGCTGTGGGCCAGCGAGTTCGGCGACCGCAGCCAGGACGAGCTCAACCGCATCGTCAAGGGCGGCAACTACGGCTGGCCCACGGTGGAGGGCGACAGCGACGACGACCGCTTCGTCCGTCCGAAGGTGACGTGGCCGACCTCGGAGGCGTCGCCCGCCGGGCTGGCCATCAGCGGTGATCGCGCCTTCGTGGCGGCCCTGCGCGGGGAGCGGCTGTGGCAGGTCCCGATCGAGGGCACCTCCAAAGGCGAGCCCCGTGCGTTCTTCACGCGCGAACTCGGCCGGCTGCGGGCCGTGACGGTCGCGCCCGACGGCTCGCTGTGGCTGGGCACCTCCAACACCGACGGCCGCGGCCGCCCCGGCGAATCCGACGACCGGATCGTGCGGGTCGCCATATCCGCCTGAGATTTCGCTGGCATTTCGGGCCCGCGGTGGTTATCGTCGTCGGTGGGGGACGACTCGGCACGCCGACGTCAATGGGGAATGCAGCGCCTCTGGGTCCACGACCCGCGCGGCCGCCCGGATCGTCTCTCGTCACCTCTCGTGACCGCTTCGGAACGCGAGTAGGTGAGGCGGTTCGCCGCCCTGTGAGTCCGGCTCCCTCCCGGCACTGACAGCAAGAACCCCACCACCTCGCGGTGGTGGGGTTCTTGGCGTTCGGTCCGAAGCGGACTCAGAGCGGCCGGATGTTCGCGGCCTGGAGGCCCTTCTGGCCCTGCTCCACGTCGAACTCGACCTTCTGGTTCTCGTTCAGCGAGCGGTAACCGCCCGACTGGATCGCCGAGTAGTGCGCGAACACGTCCTCGCCGCCGTCGTCGGGGGCGATGAATCCGAAGCCCTTGTCAGCGTTGAACCACTTGACGGTACCGGTGGCCATGGTCTTTCTCCTCTTGATCCTTCTGGCGATGGTCGTGCGCGATCTTCACGCCCGACGGTCGCGACGCACATCCAACCGCGAGAGGAACCACGCCCCGGGGGGAACCGCATCCTTTTGCTGTCCAACGTCGTGCAACTGCCACCACCCTACGACACCCCGACGGGCTCGGGCAGGTCCCTGAGACGACGCGTCGCGGTGAATGTCGGGCCAACGCGCGGTGCGGATACACCCGTCGGACTGACTACGTCGGTATAGTCACGAAGAACCAACCCCACAGGGTGGTGCCCGTGGCGAAGCCGTCGGGCCGAGCGGGGGGCGTGCATCCGGGGGGACGGCGCGTCCCCCGCACCTGTGGGCGGGGGCAGGTCCCGTCGGATCAGAGGTCGTAGTCGATGGTCAGCGGCGCGTGGTCGGACCAGCGCTCGCCCCAGCTGGCGGCACGGTCGACGGTGGCCACGCGGGCGGACTGTGCCAATTCGGGCGTCGCGATCTGGTAGTCGATGCGCCAGCCGGTGTCGTTGTCGAACGCCTGGCCGCGCATGGACCACCACGTGTACGGCCCGTCGACCGGCCCGGCCAGGTGGCGGTGCACGTCGTACCAGCCGAGGTCGCCGAAGAACTGGTCGAAGTAGGCGCGCTCCTCGGGCAGGAAGCCGGCCTTCTTGACGTTGCCCTTCCAGTTGCGGATGTCGAGCTCGGTGTGGCCGACGTTGAGGTCGCCGGTGATGAGGGCGTGGCCGTCCATGCCGCCGAGCTCGGCCATGCGCTTGGTCATCTGGTCGAGGAAGCGGTACTTCTCCTCCTGGCGGGGCGTGCCGGCCTCGCCGGAGTGCACGTAGACGCTGACGACGGTGAGCACCGAGCCGTCGGGCAGCGTGAGGTCGGACTCGATCCACCGCCCGGAGTCGTCGAAGAACGCGTCGCCGTTGCCGATGCGGTGGCTGGTGGGCTCGAGGCGGCTGATCACCGCGACGCCCGAGCGCCCCTTGGCGGCGGCCTCGGTGTGCACCACGTGGTAGCCGGTGCCCTCGAGGATCTCGTGCACGATCGCGTCGGGTGCGCGCACCTCCTGCAGCGTGATGATGTCGGCGTCGCGGCTCTCGAGCCACTCCTTCATCCCCTTGCGCCAGGCGGCGCGGATGCCATTGACGTTGACGGTCGAGATCCTCAGCACCATGCGAGGCTACCGGCCTCCACCCACCACTTTCGGAACGGGATGCACGTTCTGAGGCCGATCCGACGTGGATCCGTTTCCATAAGTGGAGACGAGGTGGCCGATGGCGCGAGTGCGCTCAGGCGGAGAAGGGCGGGCGCTCGTCGAGGCGGATCGAGCGGCGGCCCGCCCAGCGCCAGACGCGGGCGGTGAGGTCACGGTCCTCGTCGGTGACGAGGTTGCCCATCACGCGCAGCGCGATCGTCATCAGCGTGTGCGAGCGCATCCCGATCGGCCCGGCCGTGGGCAGCAGGTGCGGCACGGTGATGAGGCCGGCCAGGCGGCGCGCGATCGAGAAGGCGGGGCCGTAGTGGGCCGTCAGCATCGCGGGCCAGGCCGCCTCGGGGGAGTCGCCCGTGGCCAGGAGCTCGGCGCCGATGCGGCCGGTCTCCAGGCCGTAGTCGATGCCCTCGCCGTTGAGCGGGTTCACACACCCCGCGGCGTCGCCGATGACGATCCAGTTCCGGCCGGACACCCCCGACACGGCACCGCCCATCGGCAGCAGCGCCGAGGTGGGCAGGTCGAGGTCGGCACCGAGGTCCCAGTCCTCGCGGCGCAACGTGGCGTAGTACTCCATGAGCGGGCGGATCTGGATCTTGGCCGGCCGCTTCGCGGTGGCCAGCGCGCCCACGCCGAGGTTCACGCGACCGTCGCCGAGCGGGAAGATCCACCCGTAGCCGGGCAGCAGCTCACCGGACTCCCCGCGCAGCTCGAGGTGTGAGGAGATCCACGGGTCGTCGCCGCGGCCGGACTTCACGTAGCTGCGACCCGCGACCCCGTAGGCGGTCTCGCGATGCCACTCGCGCCCGAGCACCCGGCCGAGGGGGGAGCGGACGCCGTCGGCGATGACGAGGCGCCGGCACGCGATGGTGTGGCGCCCTTGTTCCGTGGCGAAGACGACGCCGGTGACCGAGCCGTCGGCGGCCCGCTCGACGTCGACCGCGCGAGCGCCGTCGAGTCCCGTCGCTCCGGCGTCCAGCGCGCGCTGGCGGATGCGGGCGTCGAGCTCGGTGCGAGGCACGGCCGAGCCGTGATCGGGCAACGACCCACCGGGCCACGGCAGCAGCAGCTCCTGGCCGAACCCGGCCGCACGCAGGCCGCGGTTCACCGTGTGGCCGCGGACCCAGTCGCCGAGGTCGAGCCGATCGAGCTCGGCGATCGCGCGAGGGGTCAGTCCGTCACCACAGGTCTTGTCGCGCGGGAAGGTGGCGGCGTCCGCCAGCACGGTGTCCAGTCCGAGCCGCGAGGTCCACGCGGCGGCGGAGGAGCCGGCAGGCCCGGCGCCGACGACGAGGACGTCGGTGGTGGTCGGCAGGCTCATGTGACGATTCTCCCACCGCGCCACTGCGTGAGGGCACGGGGCACGCCGTGGGAGGATGGCGGTCGTGTCCACCACCTCTGCTCAGAGCCCCGACGTCGTCCGGTTCGCCTCCCGCGGCTCGTCGCACTACGACATCCTGCTCGCCCTCTTCTGCGTCGTGATCGTCGTCTCGAACATCGTCGCCAGCAAGGCGGTCGAGATCGGCTCGGGCCAGGTCATGCTCGGCCCCGTGCAGCTGTGGCCCCTCGTGGTCGACGGGGGAGTCGTGCTGTTCCCGCTGGCCTACGTGCTCGGCGACGTGATCTCCGAGGTCTACGGCCTGCGCGCCGCCCGACGGGCGATCTTCACCGGATTCGCCGCCGCCGCGCTGGCCACGGGCACCTTCTTCGTCGTCCAGCTGCTGCCGGGCGCCGCCTGGTACGAGAACCAGGCGGCGTACGAGGCCGTCCTGGGCCCGGTCGCGCAGATCGTGCTGGCCAGCCTGGCGGGCTACGTCGTCGGCCAGTTCCTCAACTCGTGGGTCCTGGTCCGGATGAAGCAGCGATCGGCCGAGCGCCGCCTCGTGGCTCGCCTGATCGGCTCCACCGGCGTGGGCGAGGTCGCCGACACGCTGATCTTCTGCGCGATCGCCGCGTCGGCCATCGGCATCTCCACCTTCGGCGCCTTCGTGAACTACTTCGTCATGGGCGTGGTGCTGAAGGTCGGCGTCGAGCTGCTGCTGATGCCGATCACCGTGCGGGGCATCGCGTGGCTCAAGCGGCGCGAGCCCACCTACCTGGCCGCCTGACTCAGCCGCGACCCGCGAGGTAGCGGCCCAGCCACTCGGTCCTGAGGGCCGCGAAGTCGCCCGCCTCGATCGCCGTGCGCATCGAGTCCACGAGCCGCACGAAGAAGCGCTCGTTGTGGATCGAGCAGAGCGTCGCGGCGTTGTACTCGTTGGCCTTGAACAGGTGGTGCAGGTAGGCCTTCGTGTAGTGGGCGCACGTGTAGCAGTCGCAGCCCTCCTCGATCGGGCCGAAGTCGCGGCGGGAGGCCGCGACCATCAGGTTGTAGCGACCGGTGGCGCTGTACACGCGCGACGACCGCGCGACCCGGGTGGGCGTCACGCAGTCGAAGGTGTCGCAGCCGGCCTCGACCCCGGCGAACAGGTCCTCGGGCTCGCCGATGCCCAGCAGGTGCCGGGGACGGTCCTCGGGCAGCTCCTCGGTGACCCAGCGGACGATCGCGCCGAGGTTCTCCTTCTCGATCGCGCCGCCGACCCCGTAGCCGTCGAACGGCAGGTCGGCCAGGCCGCGCGCGGCCTTGCGGCGCAGGTCCTCGTACTGGGCGCCCTGCACCACGCCGTAGAGCGCCTGGCGCGGGCGGTCGGGATGGGCCCGCCGCAGCCGCTCGATCTCGGCGAGGCATCGCTGTGCCCACGCCTGCGTGCGACGCAGGGAGTCCTCCTGGTACTCACGGCTGTTCATCAAGGTGGTCAGCTCGTCGAACGCGAAGATGATGTCCGCGCCGAGCTGGTGCTGGATCCCCATCGACACCTCGGGCGTGAACCGATGCTTCGACCCGTCCAGATGGCTCTTGAACGTGACGCCGTCCTCGTCCACGTGGGCGAGGCGGTCCTTGCCGGGGGCGATCACGTCGTCGGCCTCGGTGCCCACGGCGTCCATCGCGAGGGTCTTCTTGAAGCCGGCGCCCAGGCTCAGCACCTGGAAGCCGCCGGAGTCGGTGAACGTCGGGCCGGGCCAGTTCATGAAGGCGCCGAGGCCGCCGGCCTCCTCGACGATGTCGGCGCCGGGCTGCAGGTACAGGTGGTAGGCGTTGGCCAGCACGGCCTGTCCGCCGAGGTCGGAGATCGACTCGGGGAGCACGGCCTTCACGGTCGCCTTCGTACCCACCGGGATGAACGCGGGGGTACGGATCGAGCCGTGCGGGGTCTCGATGGTGCCCGATCTTCCGGGGGCGTCCGGCAGGGTGCTTCCGACGGTGAACACGGCCCCATCCTCACAGACGGGGCCGTGTCCGACGTCAGGCGCCGGGGCGGTCGACCAGCTCCACGCGCGTGGCGTCGCGCTCGCTGGCGCCCATGGCGTCGGCGAGCCGGTGGTGCACCGCGCCCTCGCGGTGACGGCTCTGGCGATCGAGCGCCAGGCCGAGCGCCTGGTGGGCCCAGGCGCTGGTCGGCTCGAGCTCGGTGAGCGTGCGGAAGGCCTCCTCGGCCAGGCCCAGGTGGGCGGCGGCGAAGTGGGCGCGTCCCAGCAGCTCGCACACCGCGGCGTTGCGCGGCTCGAGCTCGGCCACGGGTCGCAGCACGCGGGCGGCCTCACGGGGGAAACGGGAGTTCAGGAGCTCCTCGGCGTAGCGGAACGCCTCCAACGGCTCCATCGCCTCGATCTTCTCGTTGCTGAGCGTCGGCTTCATCCAGATGGTCATGTTCCGCTCCTCTCGTCACCGCTTCCAACGGCGCGGAGCGGCGGAATGTTCCCGGGTCACTCCGGGGCGCCGGGCGTGACCTCGGGCGTGGGCTCGACCGTGGGGACGGTCGTGGGAGCGGGAGCCTGCGGGTCGGGTGCTTCGGTGGTCGGAGCGGTCGTGGGCGCCGTCGTCGGAGCCGTGGACGGACTGTCGCTGGGCCCGTCGGAGGGCGACGTCGACTCCGTCGGCTCGGACTCTGCGGGGGCTTCGGCGCCACTGCCGCGGTCCTGCCACGGGCGACCGATCGTGGGGTTGTCGGAGTTGCCGAAGGAGGCGCCGGTGGCCAACTCGAACGCGCCGATCGTCAGCAGCGCCACGCCGAGCGCCAGGCCGGCCCAGATGAGGACGCGCTTCCACGAGAACGCCCGCTCGGACTCCTCGACCGCGATCGCGGACTCGTGCTCGGTGAGCAGGATCTCGCCGTCGTCGCTCTCGCTCTCGCCGGCGGGACGCGCCCGCGCCACGACCGTGCCGCTCTCGGTGATGAACGTGGTGCCGCGGTCGAGGCCCCTGACGTAGAGCGCACTGGCGATGGACGCCACGAGGCTGCCCACCGCCGCGCCGATGACCGTGCCCGCGACGCCGATGTAGGACGCGACCCACGCAGAGGTCATCGCCGCGAGCGCACCGGCCACCAACTGCAGCCAGGACAAGCCGGTGAAGAACCCTTTGTGAGACATGATCTCGAGCCTAACGAGGCGGACCCACCGCTCCGTGGCTCGAACCGGTCAGCCCAGGGCCTGCTGCAGGTCCTCGAGCAGGTCCTCGACGTCCTCGATGCCGACCGACAGCCGCACGAGATCCTCGGGGACCTCGAGCTGCGACCCGGCGGTGGACGCGTGCGTCATGGCGCCCGGGTGCTCGATGAGCGACTCCACGCCGCCGAGGCTCTCGGCCAGGGTGAAGACCTTCGTGCGCGAGCACAGGTCGAGGGCCGCCTGGCGACCGCCGGCGAGGCGCAGCGAGATCATCCCGCCGAACCGGCGCATCTGGCGCGCCGCGACCTCGTGGCCCGGGTGGTCGGGCAGTCCGGGGTAGCTGACGTGGCTGACGGCGTCGTGGTCGACGAGCATCCGGGCGATCGCCTCGGCGTTGTCGCAGTGACGGTCCATCCGCACGGCGAGGGTCTTGATGCCGCGCAGGGTCAGATAGGCGTCGAACGGCCCGGGCACGCCTCCCGCGCCGTTCTGCAGGAACGCGAACGCCTCGTCGAGGGCGGGATCGGACGTGACGAGCGCGCCGCCCACCACGTCGCTGTGTCCGCCGAGGTACTTCGTGGAGGAGTGCAGGACGATGTCGGCGCCCAGGGCCAGCGGCTGCTGGAGGTAGGGCGAGGCGAACGTGCTGTCGACCAGCAGCTTCGCGCCGGCGGCGTGCGCGATCTCCGCGACGGCGGCGATGTCGGCGACGTTCAACAGGGGATTGGTGGGCGTCTCGAGCCACACCAGCTTCGTGCGGTCGGTGATCGCCGCCGCGATGGCGTCGGGATCGTTGACCGGTGCCGGCGTGTGCTCGATGCCCCAGTGCGCGTACACCTTGTCGATCAGCCGGAAGGTGCCGCCGTAGGCGTCGTCGGGGATCACGAGGTGGTCGCCCGGGCGCAGGATCGCGCGCAGCGCCGCGTCGGTGGCGGCCATGCCGGACGAGAACGCCCGTCCGTGCGTGCCGCCCTCGAGCGCGGCGAGGTTGGCCTCGAGCGCCCGGCGAGTGGGGTTGCCGGTGCGGGCGTACTCGAAGCCCTCGCGCATCCCGCCGACGCCGTCCTGGGCGAACGTGGAGCTGGCGTAGATCGGGATGTTCACCGCGCCCGTGCGCGGATCGGGATCCTGGCCGGCGTGGATCGCGCGGGTGGAGAATCCGCCTTGGTCGCTCATACGTGGACTCCCAACAGGTCGTGGCGGGTGAGGACGCCCAGCGGCTTGCCCTCGTCGACCACCATCAGCGCATCGCTGCTCTTGAACGCGTCGAGGGCGGCGGCCAGGTCCTCGCCCGAGCCGATGATCGGCAGGCGCGGCTCCATGTGCTGGGCGACGGCGTCGGTCAGCTGGGCACGGCCCTCGAAGACCGCGCTGACGAGCGCGCGCTCGCTGACGCTGCCGGCGACCTCGCCGATGACGACCGGCGGCTCGGGACCGACGACGGGCATCTGCGAGACGTTGTACTCGCGCAGGATCTCGATCGCGTCGCGCACCGTCTCCGACGGGTGGGTGTGCACGAGCGCGGGCATGGCCCCGCTCTTGCGGCGCAGGATGTCGATGACGTGCAGATCGGCGGGGTGGCCGTCCAGCGGGGTGCGCAGGAAGCCGTACGAGGCCATCCAGTCGTCGTTGAAGATCTTGGAGAGGTAGCCGCGGCCACCGTCGGGCAGCAGCACCACGACGAGGTCGTCGGGACCGAGGCGCTCGGCCACGCGCACGGCGGCCACGACGGCCATGCCGCACGAGCCGCCCACCAGCAGGGCCTCCTCGCGGGCGAGGCGGCGCGTCATGTCGAAGGAGTCGGCGTCGGAGACGGCGATGATCTCGTCGGGGATCGCCGGGTCGTAGGCCGACGGCCAGAAGTCCTCGCCGACGCCCTCGACCAGGTAGGGGCGACCGGTGCCCCCGGAGTACACCGAGCCCTCAGGATCGGCGCCGATGACCTTCAGGCCCGGCTTCTGCTCCTTGAGGAAGCGGCCGGCGCCGGTGATCGTGCCGCCGGTGCCCACACCGGCGACGAAGTGGGTGACCGCACCCTCGGTGTCACGCCAGATCTCCGGACCCGTGGTCTCGTAGTGGCTGGCCGGACCGGCGGGGTTGGAGTACTGGTCGGGCTTCCAGGCCCCGTCGATCTCGCGCACGAGCCGGTCGGAGACGGAGTAGTAGGAGTCGGGGTGGTCCGGCGGGACCGCGGTGGGGCACACCACGACCTGGGCGCCGTACGCCTTCAGCGTGTTGCGCTTGTCCTCGCTGACCTTGTCGGGGCACACGAAGATGCACGAGTAGCCGCGCTGCTGCGCGACGAGCGCGAGGCCGACGCCGGTGTTGCCCGACGTGGGCTCGACGATCGTGCCGCCGGGCTTGAGGGCTCCGGAGGCCTCGGCCTCGTCGACCATCTTGACCGCGATGCGATCCTTCGCGCTGCCGCCGGGATTCAGGTACTCGAGCTTGGCCACGACGGTGGCCGCGCCTTCGGGTACGACGGAGTTCAGCCGGACTAGGGGTGTGTCGCCGATGAGGTCGACCACGTGGTTCGCGATGGCCATGACCCCATCATCGCACCGCGGGTCTGACGCGCCCGATCAGGACCGGAGCGGGCGCCCGTCGCCGTCGCGCGGATCCGACACCAGCATGACGATCCCGTCGATGAACGGCCAGATCGCGCCCACGCCGCACGTGAAGACCGTGACCAGCAGCTGGGCCAGCCCGATGCCCGTGTGGCCGGCGTAGAACCGTCCGATGCCCAGGGGGATCAGAATCTGCAGCAGGCCCGCCACGATCTTCGACTTGTCCGAGAACGGCAGGCCGCTCTTGGGGTCGATGCCGTACGGCGCCCCCGGTACCGCCCACCCCGCCGGGGGCGGCGGGGGAGGCGGTGGCGGAGGCGGCGGAGGCGGCGGTGGCGGCGGGCCCGAGGGCCCGCCGAACCGCAGCGTCGGGTCGTGGTCGCCCGCTCCCTGCTCGGGATCGGGGTACGGCTCGTCCGGCGGGTTGGTCATGACCGCACGCTACCGCCGGATCAGACCACCGCGCCCTCGTCGGGCGTGCCGCGCCCGTCGAGGATGTGCGAGTACGGATCGGCCTTGTGACGCGGATCCTTGTCCGGGTTGTACGGCCAGCGCTCCTCCAGCAGCACGCCCAGCGTGGCCGCCGTGAACACGGTGGAGAAGTGGCCGAACAGCAGGCCGAGCAGCACCGCGATCGAGAAGTCGCGCAGCGAGTCGCCGCCCAGCACCATCAGCGCGGCCAGGATGAACGTGGCACCCATGGCGGTGTTGATCGTTCGTGGCAGGGTCGACAGGATCGCCTCGTTGACCATCTCCCGCAAGGGGATGTCGGCCGTTCGGGTGCGTTCTCGGATGCGGTCGAGGACGACGATCGAGTCGTTCACGGCCAGGCCGATGATGGACAGGATGGCCGCGAGGAACACGCCGTCGATCGGCTTGCCCCACCAGGCGAAGACGCCCACGACGGCGAGCACCACCGAGGCCATCGACACGATGGCGGCCCCGGCCCACGTCCAGCGGAAGCGCCAGGCCAGGTAGGCCATCTGCGCGGCCACCGCGATGAGGAACGCCAGGATCGCCTTGTCGCGCAGCTCCTTGCCCAGCGTGGGGTCGATCGTGTCGGAGCGGACCTGGACGGTCTCGCCGCCGACCTCGGCGATCGAGGCGCGCACCTGCTCGGCCTGGTCCTCGTTGATCCTGGGCAGGCGCACCGAGATGTTCTCGCCGCCGTCGCCGGACGAGGACTGCACGACCGCCTCGGGGAAACCGGCGTCGGCCACGGCCTCACGGGCCTGGTCGGGGGTGACCTCCTCGGCGGTCGAGTACTCGATCTGGCGGCCACCGGCGAACTCGACACCGAGGTTGAGCTCGCGCACCACGATGCCGCCGATCGCGACCATGGCGATGCCCAGGGAGACGACGACCCACATGCCCGCCCGGCGGACGAGATACGGACCGTGCTCGTTCAACCAGCGGCGCACGCCGGAGATGCCGGCGATGCCGCTGACCTGCGGGTGCGAGCGGACCCAGCCGCGCTTGACCAGCCACTCGGTGAGCCAGCGGGCCACGACCAGGGCGGAGAACATCGAGGCGATGACGCCGATGGTCAGGGTGATGCCGAAGCCCTTGACCGGACCGGCCGACAGGAAGAACAGCAGCAGCGCGGCCAGGATCGTCGTGACGTTGGAGTCGATGATCGCGGACCAGGCCTTCGAGAAGCCGGTGGTCAGGGCCGAGAGCAGGCCGGACTTCGGATTCTCGTGATATTCCTCGCGCGCTCGTTCGTAGACCAGCACGTTGGCGTCGATCGCCAGGCCGATCGCGAGCACGAAGCCCGCCAGGCCCGGCAGGGTCAGCGTGGCCCCCAGCAGCACCAGTGCGGCGTAGGAGATGAGTGCGTAGACGCACAGCGCGATCGTGGCCATGACGCCGGTCGCGCGGTAGATGAAGATGATGAAGAGTCCGGTGAGGAACAGGCCGATGATCGAGGCCTGGATGGAGTCGTCGATGGCGGCCTGGCCGAGCGTCGGGCCGACCGTGCGCTGGTCGATGATCTCCACGGGGACCGGCAGGGCGCCGCCCTTGATCAGCGCGGCGAGCTCCTCGGCGCTGGACTGGGTGAAGTCACCGGTGATGCTGGTCGAGCTGCCGCCACCGGACTGGCACAGCTCGGGAACGATGCCCGGCGACGAGATGACCTCGTTGTCGAGGATGATCGCGATCCGGTTGCCGGCGGCGGTGTTGGCGCACGCCGAGTTCACCAGGTCGCGCCAGGGCCCGCGGCCGGTGCTGTTGAACTCGACATTGACGACCCACTCGCCGAGGCCCTGCTGCGGCAGCGCGGCGTTCGCGTCGCTGATCCCGTTGCCGTCGAAGGCGACCGGGCCGAGGAGGATTCTCTGGCCCTGCTCGTCGGGGAGGACGACCTCGCCCTTGGCGGGCTTGGTGTTCTCGTCCGCGGGCGCCTTGACCTCGCGGAACTCGAGGGTGGCCGTCTGGCCGATGACCTCGGCGGCCTTCTTCGGGTCCTGCACGTTCGGCAGCTCGACGATGATCCGGTTGTCACCCGAGCGCGCCAGCGTGGGCTCGGAGACACCGAGGGCGTCGACACGGCCACGCAGCACCTCGAGCGCGCGGTCGG
The DNA here is from genome assembly GCA_040514145.1 of Aeromicrobium sp. Lineage (GTDB taxonomy): Bacteria > Actinomycetota > Actinomycetes > Propionibacteriales > Nocardioidaceae > Aeromicrobium. The sequence continues at coordinate 8,092 of JBEVDF010000037.1, read as the reverse complement.
TGGACTCGGCGTTGGCCTCGACGCGGTCGGTGGACTTGGTCTCGAGCGTGAGCTGCGTGCCGCCGCGCAGGTCGAGGCCCAGGTTGGGCTTCATGGTGAAGGCGATCGCGATCGAGCCGACGATCACGACGAGGCAGATGAGGCCGCGCCAGAAGTTGGTCTTGGAGGACATGGGTGACTTTCGATGGGGGCCGGGGACGGCGAAGTACGAGGGGTGGCGAAGACGGACCGGAGTCGGTCAGGCCAGCGGCGGAGCGCGCCCGGCCGGGGCGGGAACCGCCCGGCCCACCTGTGCGGCGACCAGCGCCGCGGCGAGCGCCATGAGGGCTGCCGCGATCAGCGACAGGGGGGTGTCGAGCATGCCCGCGGGCAGGTCGACCGACACGGAATGGTCGTCCGAGGTGGCCTTGGCCACCGTGACCCGCGGCTGCGCGGGCTCGTCCCCGGCCGACATCGTCGTGCCCGGGGCACGCCGTTCGGAGCCGGAGAACCCGGCGAGCGCACCCAGTCCGAGCATGCCGGCGAGCAGCACGGCAGCCAGGGCCGCGACGAGGCGTCGCGTGGCGTGCGTGGTCCGGATCACCCGCCGAGTGTATCCGCCCTACGGTGGGTGCGTGAGCACACGACATGTCCTGGGAACGAGCGGTATCGACGTCGGCCCCGTCGGGATCGGCTGCAACGCGTTCGGGGCGCGCATCGACGGTGACCAGGTGACCGCCGTCGTCGACGCCGCGTTCGAGCACGGGGTGCGGTTCTTCGACACCGCTGACACGTACTCCCTGGGCGAGAGCGAGACGCTCCTCGGTGCCGCGTTGCAGGGTCGCCGCGACGAGGTGGTCATCGCGACGAAGTTCGGGATGGACATGCAGGGGCGCAACGGCGACGACGGCGGACGACGGGGGAGCGCGGCCTACGTCCGCCGTGCGGCCGAGGCCAGCCTGCGCCGGCTCGGCACCGACGTCATCGACCTCTACCAGCTGCACACCCCGGATCCGGGAACTCCCGTCGAGGAGACGCTCGGCGCGTTGACCGAGCTGGTCGACGAGGGCAAGGTCCGCGCGATCGGCTGCTCGAACTTCGCCGCTTGGCAGCTCGTCGACGCCGACTGGATCTCGCGGACTGCAGGGCTCGCCCACTTCGCGACCGCGCAGAACGAGTACTCGCTCTACAACCCCGCGGCCGAGGTCGAGCTCGTGCCGGCGTGTCTCGAGCTGGGGGTGGGCCTGCTCCCGTACTTCCCGCTGGCCTACGGGCTGCTCACCGGCAAGTACTCGCGCGATGCCGAGCCCGAGGCGGGCACGCGCCTGGCCGGACAGCGGGCGCGCTGGAAGGACGCGGACTGGGAGCGGATCGATGCGCTGCAGGCGTTCGCCGATGAGCGTGGCATCACGCTGCTCGAGCTGGCGATCGGCGGACTCGCGTCGCGACCGGCCGTGTCGTCGGTGATCGCGGGCGTCTCGCGTCCCGAGCAGGTGGCGGCGAACGTGGCCGCCGCGAGCTGGACCCCGACCGCGGAGGACTCGGCCGCCCTGGACGCCCTGATGGCACCGGCGCACTCGTACACGACGTTCGCTCCGCGCTGATCGCGCGGGACACGAGAAGAAGGGGCGCGCCGGGTCGGGAGCGCCTCACGGCGCGTGGCCGCTCGTAGCGGCTGATTTTGGGACCCGGGGCTACCTCGACCCGGCGCGGGCACCACTTTAGACGACAGAACCCAATCTCACGCGCCGGACAACTCACCGAGCCGGCGCGTCGGGGCCTGAGCGGCTCAGTGCAGCTCGCCGAGGCGCTCCGCCTCGGCGGCGGCCCGCAGATGGCGGGCGGTGTCGACCAGGCGGGCGGCGCTGGCGGGGTCGCCGCCGTCCATCTGGCCGCGGCCCACGCCGACGATGTGGGCGAAGGCGGCCGCGCGGTCGAGTGCGACGTCGAAGTCCGCGGCGACGATGCCCCGCACGACGGTGTCGACCAGCTCGACGACCTCGCGAGGTCCCGGCGGGTCGACGACACCGGCGAGGACCTCCTGCACCGGGGCGAAGGCGCGGCCCTCGGCGAACTCGCGCGACGCCTGGACCGGGTTGTGGTGCACCCAGGTGCGCAGCGCGTAGAGCCGCCAGAGGGCGCCCGCCACGGTCTCGGCGGGGGCCTTGGCCCACAGCTCGGCGATCACGCCCATGCCCTCGGAGTCGGCCAGGTGCAGCACCCGGTCGATCAGGTCGCGGTCGGCGCGGTCGTGCGCCCCACGGACCAGCAGGGAGGCGATGCGGTGGCCGGCGGCGGTTCGCTCCGCCGGGTCGTCCGGGTCGGGCACGGAGTCGAACACGGCGGCCCCGGGCAACGACGGCTTGTGGAAGTCGGCCATGCGTTCGAGCGTAAACCCGCGCCCGTGACACCGGGAGGAGTTGTCCGGTGTCGAGTCGATCGCGTCGGATCAGGGATCGACGAGTGCGGCGGCGATGGGCGCCGCGACGAGCTCGATCTGCCAGTTCCGGCTGCCGCGACGGCGCAGCTCCTCGGCGATCGATGCCGGATCGAGGTCGGACGGCGGCTGCCAGGCCAGTGCGCGCACGATGGCCGGACCGATGAGGTTCTCGGCCGGGAGGTTGTGCTGCTCGGCGATCCGGGTGACCTCGGCGCGCACGCGCGCCAGTCGGGCGGCGGCGACCGGGTCCTTGTCGGCCCAGGCGCGCGGCGGCGGGGGACCGTCGGTGCGCTGGCCCGAGGTGGGCAGCTCGTCGTCGGGCAGGCCGAGCGCCGACTCGATGGCGTCGAACCAGTCGTCGAGGAACCGGCGCGGGCCGCGGCGGCGCATCGTGGGGTCGTTCTTGAGCGCGTTGAGCGAGTCGGGCGCCTGCGTGGCCAGCGACACGATCGACGCATCGGGCAGGATGCGGCCCGGCGTGATGTCGCGGTCGGCGGCGATCTCGTCGCGGGTGTGCCACAGGGCCCGGACGATCGCGAGGGCGCGACGGCTGCGGATCTTGTGGATGCTGGAGGTGCGTCTCCACGGGTCCTTGCGCTCGGGCGGACCGGTGAACGACAGCAGCGCGTCGAACTCCTCGCGGGCCCAGCCGTCCTTGCCCGCGGCCACCAGGTCGGCCAGCACGAGCTCGCGCAGCTCGAGCAGGACCTCCACGTCGAGCGCCGCGTACTCCAGCCACGGCTCGGGCAGCGGCCGGGTGGACCAGTCGGCGGCCGAGAACTCCTTGGCCAGGCTCATGCCCAGGTAGTGCTCGACGAGGGCCGCCAAGCCGACGCGTGGCAGGTTCAGCAGCCGGCCGGCGAGCTCGGTGTCGAACAGCGAGGCGGGCCGCAGCCCGATCTCGGCCAGGCAGGGGAGATCCTGGGTGGCGGCGTGCAGGATCCACTCCGCGTCACCGAAGGCCAGGTTCAGCTCACTGAGGTCGGGGAAGGCGATCGGGTCGATCAGCCACGTGCCCGAACCCTCACGGCGGACCTGCACGAGGTAGGCGCGCTGGGAGTAGCGGTAGCCCGAGGCGCGCTCGGCGTCGAGGGCGATCGGGCCCTCGCCGAGCGAGATCTCGGCGCAGGCGCGCGCCAGGGCGTCGTCGGTCTCGACCACGGGGGTGAGCGGCTCGCGGAGGCCGAGTCGGGGGAGGACGGGCTCGGGCGCCTCGTCAGTGATCTCTTCGGGTTCGTTCGTCAACGGGCTGTGCGCCTACGGGTGAGGGGGACGACGCCGGGTGCCAGGGGCGGCAGGCCGGCGAGCTTGCCGAGGAGCTCCATCCAGGCCGAGGCGTGGGCCTCGAGGCCCCCGTGCGGCGTCCAGGAGGCGCGCACCTCGATCTGGGCGTCGGTCTCGTCGTCGGTCATCGCGCCGAAGCCTTCGGAGCGCACGACCGTGATGCTGCCGGCGGGGTTGGTGTGCTCGGCCCCCGCGCCATCGAGCGCGTCGGTCAGCCAGCTCCAGCCGACCTGGGTGATGAGCGGGTCGGTGGCCATCTCCTGCTCGATGTCGGCCCGGGCGAACGTGACGCACCGGAACGTGCCGTTCCAGACGTCGTTGCCGGCCGGGTCGTGCAGCAGGATGAATCGTCCGGTGCCCAGCTCGGCGTCGGCGACGACCACATCGGCGGTCATGGCGTGGGCGAACGGGGCGATGCGCTGCGGAGCCGGCATCTCGCCGAGCTCGAGCTCGGGGCGCGCCACGGCGCGCTTGACCTCCTCGACAGCCCGCGTGAACGGTGCCGGGATGCCTTCAAGCTTGGTTCGGGCGCCCACACGGTGATCTTAGGCACGGAATGCGGGGGCTGAGGGCTCGACACGCAGGCGTGACAGACTCGTGACGTGACCAACGATGTTCGCGACGCCTCCGTCGACAGCGCCATCACGAGCCCGTTCCTGCGTGCGTGCCGTGGATTCGAGCCCTCCCACACGCCGGTCTGGTTCATGCGTCAGGCGGGGCGCTCACTCCCGGAGTACCTCGCGATCCGCGAGGGCGTACCGATGCTGGAGTCGTGCTTTCGCACCGACATGGTCGTCGAGATCACGATGCAGCCGGTCCGCCGCCACGGCGTCGACGCGGCCATCTTCTTCTCCGACATCGTCGTGCCGCTGAAGGCGATCGGCGTCGACCTGGACATCGTGCCGGGCACGGGGCCCGTGGTGGCCGACCCGATCCGCTCGGCCGACCAGCTCGGCAGCCTGCGTGACCTCGAGCCCGATGACGTCACCTCGATCACCGACGCCGTGCGTGGCCTCGTCGGCGAGCTGGGGGAGACGCCGCTGATCGGCTTCGCCGGCGCCCCGTTCACGCTGGCGTCCTACCTCGTCGAGGGCGGCCCCTCGCGCGACCACCGGCGCACCAAGGAGCTGATGTACCGCGATCCCGACCTGTGGCACGCGCTGCTCGGGCGGATCGCCGCGATCGCGGGCCAGTTCCTGCGGCTCCAGGTCGAGGCGGGCGCGTCGGCGATCCAGCTGTTCGACTCGTGGGCGGGCGCCCTGTCGCCCTCCGACTACGACACCTACGTGCGACCGCACTCCGAGGCCGTCCTCGCGTCGGTCGCCGACCTCGACGTGCCGCGGATCCACTTCGGCGTCGGCACCGGTGAGCTGCTGTCGCGGATGGGCGAGGCGGGCGCCGACGTTGTGGGCGTCGACTGGCGTGTGCCCCTGGATGATGCGATCAACCGCGTCGGCGATCGCGCCGTGCAGGGCAACCTCGACCCCACGCTGCTGTTCGCGCCCACCGATCTCCTGCACGCCCGCGCGGCGCAGGTCATCGAGGCCGGTCGCGCGGCAAAGGGCCACGTCTTCAACCTCGGCCACGGCGTGCTGCCGGCGACCGACGCCGACGCGCTGACGCGCCTGGTCGACTTCGTCCACTCGTACGAGCCGGAGGCCTGACGTGCGGGTCGCCGTCGTCGGCGGCGGGATCGCCGGGCTGTCGGCGGCCTTCCACCTGGCCGCCGCGGGCGCCGAGCCGGTCGTGCTGGAGGGATCGCCCGCGATCGGCGGCAAGGTCCGCCAGGGGCGACTCGGCGACCTGACGGTCGACGTCGGAGCCGAGGCGATGCTCGCGCGTCGTCCCGAGGCACTCGACCTCGTCGAGGCCGTCGGCCTCTCCGCCGACGTCGTCGCGCCCGAGCCGCTCCCGTCGATGGTGTGGAGTCGCGGGGCGCTGCGCGCGCTCCCGCCGACGATCATGGGCGTCCCGTCCGACCTCGCGGCGCTCGACGCCTCCGGGGTCCTCGCCGGGCCGGTGACCTCGACGGCGCTGCCCGTGCCGGACGAGGACGTCTCGGTCGCGCAGTTCGTGGGCGACCGGCTGGGGCGTGAGGTGGTGGACCGCCTGGTCGAGCCGCTGCTCGGGGGCGTCTACGCAGGGCACGCCGACCGGCTCTCGCTGCGATCCGCGGCCCCGGTGATCGCCGAGCTCGGTCCGGACCTGGTGGCCGGTGCCGCGGCGCGCGCTGGCGCCCCGAAAGCCTCCGGCCCGGCGCTGGTCGGCGTGCGCGGGGGAGTCGGGCGGATTCCCGCGGCCGTCGTCGAGGCCGGAGGCTTCGAGGTGCGCACCGGCGCCACCGTGCGATCCGTCCGCCGCGACGGCACCGGGTGGGAGCTGGTCGTGGGCCCGACGACGGCGCCCGTGCGCGAGCACTTCGACGCCGTGGTGATGGCCGCTCCGGCGCCGGCGGCGTCCCGTTTGCTGGCCGAGGTCGCCCCGAAGGCAGCCTTCGCGCTGGCGGGTGTCGACTACGCCTCGATGGTGGTCGTGTCGCTCCTGCTCGAGGGTGCCGACCTGCCGTCGGCCACCGGGTTCCTGGTTCCGCCCGTGGAGCCGCTCGAGATCAAGGCCGCCACGTTCTCCTCGCGCAAGTGGGCCTGGCTCGCCGAGGCGGCCGGGGGCGCGACGGTCCTGCGCGCGTCCATCGGTCGTGCGGGCGACACGGCGCTGCTGCAGCGCGACGACGCCTCGCTCGTCGACGTTGCGGTCGCGGACCTGCGCTCGGTCATCGAGCCGTCCGGCGCGCTGGGCTCGGTGACGGCGTCGGCGGTCCAGCGCTGGGGTGGAGGGCTGCCGCAGTACGAGGTCGGGCACCGCGACCTGGTCCGGACCGTGCTCGACGACGTCGCCGCGGTGCCCGGCCTCGAGGTGTGCGGCGCCGCGTACGAGGGCGTGGGAATTGCGGCCGTGGTGGCCACCGGGAGGGCAGCGGCCGAGCGAACCGTCCACCGGGAGAGAATGGACGTATGAGTTCGCACGAGGTCGACCCTGAGCAGATCAACTCCACCATCCGCTACGCGATGTACTCGGTGTTCCGGGTCGAGCGTCCGCTGGGCGACGGCGACCGTGCCGCCATGGCGGCTGAGGTCGACGGGCTCTTCGCGACGTTCGACGACGTCGTGGTGCGTGGCACGTACGACGTGAGCGGCATGCGCGCCGAGGCCGACCTGATGATCTGGTGGCACGCGCCCACGGCCGACGCCCTGCAGGACGCGTACAACGCCTTCCGCCGCACCGAGCTCGGCACGCATCTCGCGCCGGTGTGGTCGAACGCCGGGCTGCACCGTCCGGCGGAGTTCAACCGCTCGCACGTGCCGAACTTCCTGGCCGACGAGCACACGCCCAAGTACATCTGCGTGTACCCGTTCGTGCGGTCGTACGAGTGGTACCTGCTGCCCGACGACGAGCGTCGCGACCTGCTGCGTGAGCACGGCGAGGCGGCCCGCGACTACGCCGACGTCCGCGCGAACACCATCGCGTCGTTCGCCCTGGGCGACTACGAGTGGCTGCTGGCGTTCGAGGCCGACGAGCTGCACCGGATCGTCGATCTGATGCGCGAGCTGCGCGCCACCGGCGCCCGCCACCACGTGCGCGAGGAGCTGCCCTTCTACACCGGCCGCGTCCTCTCGGTCTCCGAGCTCACCGCCCTCTGGCCCTGAGCTGCCCGCGCCGCCGCGCGTCCCGCGCGCGAGATGTGTAGCGGTATCCACCCAAATTCGGCGGTTCCGCCGTGAACTCGGTGGACACCGCTACACATCTTCGCCGGTTCAGCGGGTGAGGACGGGCCGAGCCTCGCGGATCCGCAGCGCGGTGGCCGGTCCCGTGGCGGAGATGGTCGTGTCGAGTTCCTGCCACGCGCCGTCGTCGATCCGGTACGTGACGCGATAGGTGACGTCGACGCGGGCACTGACCCGGCCGGGCCGACGGTAGCGGTGGATGACGTCGAGCGCGGGATAGGGGCGACCCGGACCGGTGGTGGTCTGGGTGGTGCCGTCGCCGTGGTGCCAGGTGTAGCTCGCGGGTGTGGCGCGCAGGTCGACGGTGGAGTCGAGGATGTCCACGGTCTCCTCGAACGGCGCCGCGCTGGTGTGGAAGATCGTCTCGAGGTTCACCAGCGTCGAGCCGGCGGGCTGCACGGCCACCCGCAGTCGGGGGAGCCCGACCCGTTCGACCGCCTCCACGACGTCGCCGGGTGTCACGTCCCGTTCCGGGGCCTCCGTTGGCTCCACCGGGTCCGGTCGGGTGATGCAGTCGTCGTTCGGGAAGGGCGCCTCAGGACGGCAGTAGAACGGGTCGGGCACCCGCTCTGTGGGAAACGGTTCGCTCGGGGCGTCCGGATTCCAG
>JBEVDF010000330.1:0-13448 GCA_040514145.1 Aeromicrobium sp. | reverse complement strand
GGCATCGCCGAGATCAGCAGCGACGTGCGCGCGTGGGGGTCGCGGATCAGCCTTCCCGGCGAGGTCGATCCGCGCCGCACGAGTGTGGTCCTGAGCCCGCTCGCCGAGGACGGGTCAGCGCCGCGGTGGGCCTTCCATTCCACGGCCTCCGCCCGGGTCCCGGTCGAGGTCTCCGCCCGGTCGCGTCCCGGGCCGGCGCTGGAGTCCCTGCTCGACGCGCCCGAACGGTTCAGCTCCGAGGACCGGGTCGGCGACGACGCCACGAGCCGCCCCGGCGCGGCCTTCGACGGTGACCCCGCGACCGCGTGGCGGGTGCCGGCCGGGCGCGAGTCCGCCACCGTCGACGTCGAGCTGCCGTCCGCCACCTCGATCGGCCGGATCTCCACCGGTGGAACCGGACTCGCGGGGATCCGCGCCACCATCGGAGGGCGGGTCACGACGCTGCCGCGCACCGGAGGCGCCGTCGAGGGGGAGGACGATCGCATCAGCCTGACCTTCGTGCGCACGGCGGGCGAGGGCGAGTGGACCGTGCCCGAGGTCGAGCTCGACGCGATCGCCGCGCCCGAGGACGTTCGCGTGCCCTGTACCGCAGTGACGGTCGGTGCGTCCACGGTCCGCGTCGGCGGCGAGGTCGATCGCGAGCGCCTGGTGAACGGCGACCCGCTGATCCTCGAGCCGTGCGGCACGGCGGAGGCGGTCGTCGCGCCCGGCACCGTCGACGTGCGCACCGACCTTCCCGCCGCGCTGCAGGTCGAGCGCGTCGTCCTCGGCTCCACCGAGTTCGGTCCCGGCGCGGGCCGCTCGGTGCTGGCGCGGGAGGAGGCGCCGGGCCGCATCGTCGCTTCGGTCAGCGGGGGAGGGGACGCGGTGCTGGCCCTGGCGCAGGGCGCCAACGAGGGCTGGCGCGCGACGACCTCGTCGGGCCGCGAGCTGGAACGCCTCACGATCGACGGGTGGCGCCAGGGCTTCCGCCTGCCCGCGTCCCTGTCCGGTGAGGTCGTGATCGACTTCGCCCCGTCGGCGGCACACCGGTGGGGACTCGCGGCCGGACCGGTCGCCCTGCTGCTGCTCCTCGGGACGCTGGTCGCCACGCGCCGCACCAGGCTGCCGTGGGACCGGTGGCCGGCGCGAGCGACCACGGTCGACCTGCGGATCGGCTGGCTCGTCTCGGGCGTCCTCGGCTTCCTGTGCGGAGGCCTCGCCGGGCTCGTGCTGGCGGGTCTGGCGTGGGTCATCCCGCGTCGGCGGGTGGTCTCGGTCGCGATCGTGTCGATGGCGCTGGGCGCGATGGCCATGGCGGCACTCGGCGTGGTCGACCGCACCTCGGCGGGAACCGTGCTGGGTCAGCTGGCCGGCTTGTTCACGCTCTCGCTGCTCGCGCGGTCGCTGTTCGACGGCGGGCCGCGGCCAGGATCGGACGCTCCACCAGCCACCACGACAGCGACGCCAACGCCACGCTGAACCCGACCACCGCGTACAGCACCCACCAGAAACCGGTGGCGAAGAGCGTGGCGCCCGTGAGCTCGAAGAGGACCTGGAGCACGAGCACGTGCCACAGGAAGACGCCGTAGGAGATGTCGCCGAGCCAGCGGGTGACGCCCCAGCGCGCCACCGCGTCCGACGGCGTGCCGGGCTCGGGCTCCTGGACGCAGGCCGCCAGCAGGAGCAGCGCGAACAGCGCGTAGAGCGCCTCCTTCGCCACGGCCTGGCCGACCGACGGCACGGTGAGGTCGCGTGGTCCCGCCAGCGGGGACGAGGCGACGACGAAGGTGACCACCGCGAGCAACCCGAGCGTGGGGCGCGAGCGCCAGACAGCCAGCAGGCCCGGACGGGTGGCGAGGGGACCGACGCCCCGGCGGTGTCCCTCGGCCAGCAGGGCGACCACGGCACCGGCGCCGAACCACGCCAGGTGGCCGACCACGCTCGTGGCCAGCACCCCGGCGCCGCCGTCGGAGCCGGACCGGCTCCACGCGGCGGCCACGGCCTGCGCCACGAGGCCGACTCCCGCGGCCCCGGTGGTGAGCGCGACGAGCGCCCCCACGCCGCGGGAGCCCCCGCGGCGCCACAGCCCGCGTGTCAGCAGGGCGCCGAGGACGGGCACCAGGACGTAGAAGGTGACCTCGGTCGTGAGGCTCCAGCTCTGCGTGAACGACTGGTAGTACTCGCCGGTGTAGCCCTGCAGGACGAGCACGTGCGCCGCGACCTTCGCCGGGCCACCGGTGCCACCTGAGACCCAGACGGCGGCGAGGAGGACTCCGGCGAGCGCGAGCCAGTAGGCCGGCAGGATGCGCGCGGCGCGGCGCACGGCGTAGCGCGCGGTGGCCCCGGGCTCGCTCCCGGCGCCGTCCAGGCCACGGGCGATCGCGGGCCGCAGCAGCAGGAAGGCGGAGATCGCGAAGAACACCGCCACGCCGGCGTCGCCGCGGGCCACGAGTCCTCCGACGAGGTCGATCGAGGACGCGCCGGTCCAGAATCCGACGTGTGAGACGAGCACCAGACCCGCGGCGAGGGCACGCAACCCGTCGACCAGACGCAGGTGGCCCATGTGCCCTCCGGGATCGAGGCGGATCAGGTAGGTTGACGTGGCACTGCGCCCGCCGGGGCGATGCGTCACGTCTGGAGGCTAGTACGGATGGCACAGCAGTCCCACCCGGTGTCACCCGATCCGGCCGCAGCCGATGTGCGGCGTCCGGTGCTGCGGGCCCGGGCCCCGCTGCGGATCTCGTTCGCCGGTGGCGGCACCGATGTGGCGCCGTTCCCCGCGCGTGAGGGTGGCGCCGTGCTGTCGGCCACGATCTCGGCCTACTCCTACTGCACGCTGCGGCCGCGCGCCGACGGCCAGGTCACGATCAAGTCGCTCGACTACGGCTACTCGGTCGGGTTCAACGTCGACGACGACCTCGAGCTCGACGGCCAGCTCGACCTGCCGAAGGCCACGATCGCGCGCCTGCGGCAGTATCCCGGAGCCGTCTCGGCCACCGGCTTCGACCTCTTCATCCACACCAACGCCCCGCCCGGCTCCGGCCTGGGCTCCTCCAGCGCCGTGATGGTTGCCGTGATCGGGGTCGTCGCGCAGCACCTGGGCCTCGACCTGACCGAGTACGAGGTCGCCGAGCTGGCGTACCGGCTCGAGCGTGAGGACCTGCAGATCCCCGGCGGCGCCCAGGACCAGTACGCGGCCGCGTTCGGCGGGTTCAACTACATCGAGTTCGCCGACCAGGTCGTCGTCAACCCGCTGCGCATCCGGGACTCGACGATCCACGAGCTCGAGCACAACATGCTGCTCGCCTACACGGGCAACACGCGCGTCAGCGACCACATCATCGACGACCAGGTGTCGCGGTACGAGCGCGGCGAGGAGGCCGCACTCGAGGGCCTGCGCGCCCAGAAGGTGCTGGCCGCCGAGATGAAGCTCGCCCTCGTCCGCGGTGAGGTCGACACGCTGGGCCGCCTGTTGGGCCGTGCCTGGGACGAGAAGCGCAAGATGTCCGACCGGATCGCGACGCCGCTCATCGACCAGGCCATCACCAAGGCCCTGTCGCTCGGTGCGCTGGGCGGCAAGGTCACCGGTGCCGGCGGCGGCGGACACCTCGTCTTCATCTGCGAGTTCGAGCGGCGCCACGTCGTCGCCGAGGAGCTCACGCGCATGGGCCTGGGCGTCTCGGAGTTCACGTTCTCAAGGGAAGGTCTGGTCACGTGGAGGGGACAGAGTTGACGGTCGAGCACGCACTGCATCGCGCATCGGACGACGCGGTCGCGCAGGTCGTCGCCCAGCGCCAGACGCTGGGCATCGAGGCGTGGGCCGCCCTGGCCCTCGCGCTGGAGGACCCGGCGCTCGTCGAGCAGGTCGACGCCGCGGGCCGCGCCGTCGTCGAGGCACTCCGCGCCGGTGGCACGATCCTGGTGGCCGGCAACGGCGGCAGCGCCGCGATCGCCAGCCACATCGCCGCGGAGTTCGTCGGCAAGTGCATCCTCGACCGGGCGCCGCTGCCGGCGATCTGCCTGGCGGACTCGCTCACCTCGATCACCGCGGTCGGCAACGACTACGGCTTCGACGACGTCTTCGTGCGGGGCGTTCAGTCGATGGGCCGCCCCGGCGACCTGTTGATCGTGATGTCCACCAGCGGTCGCAGCGCCAGCATCCTGCGCGCGCTCGACGCCGCCCGCGAGCGGGGCCTGACGACGGTCGCCCTCACCGGCGCGTCGGGCGGCGACCTGCCGGGCCGGGCCGACCACGTGCTGCACGTGCCCTCGGACTTCACGCCGCGCATCCAGGAGGTCCACATGCTGTGGGCCCACGCCTGGTGCGAGGCCGTCGACGTGCTGTCGCAGCCGACGTCCTGACCATGTGGTCGACCGAGGCGCTGCTCGGGCGTGACACCAGCGAGATCCCGCCGCCGGAGCGGTCCGTCCCGTGGGACCTCGTGCTGCTCGACCGCGACGGCACCCTCAACGTGCACCGGCCGGGCTACATCGCGTCCCCGGCCGAATTGCGCCTGCGCCCCGGCGCGGCCCGCGCCGTCGGGCAGCTCACTCGCGCCGGCGTGCGGACCGTCCTGGTCACGAACCAGCGGGGGATCGCCACCGGACTGCTGACCGAGCCCCAGCTCGTCGACGTCCATGCCGCCCTCGTCGCCCGCCTCGCGCGGGCGGGCGGTCGCCTCGACGGGATCGAGGTCTGCCCGCACCAGACCGGGACGTGCACGTGCCGCAAGCCGCTCCCGGGCATGCTGCTGCGGGCCATGGCCCGGGCGCCGTGGGCGCGACCCGAGCGCGTGGTGATGGTCGGGGACCAGCCCAGCGACGAGGCCGCGGCGCGGGCCGCCGGAGTCGCGTGGCTCGACGCGGGCCCCTCCGGCGTGGGGAGCGCTCGCATCGCCGACGTACTCATCAGTAGGGATCCGCACCAGCACGGTTCTGTGGTGCTACGCTCTCGCGAGAGGTAACTCACAAATACTGTTTTGCATGACCTATTCGGAGGCACTTGTGCGGAAGTTTTCTCGTGGCGCGGTGGCGTTTCTGACGCTCGGAGCGTTCCTTCTGACGCTGGGCGTCGCGATGAAGGTGTACGCCTACGACCGGCTCGCCGTGGTCCCCAACGACCAGAACACGCAGCAGGTCCTCGGCGACGACAACGCGAACTTCTTCGACGCCGACAACGTGGCGCCCGGTTCGGGTCCGATCACCACCATCGCGACCGTCATCGGCGATCCCGACCTCGCTGAGGAGGCCTCCGAGGAGAACGACGGCGCCAACGTCGGCGTGTTCACCAAGGGCCAGAGCACCGACAACAACGACCAGGCCCCGCCGATCGACTTCCTCGAGCAGACGTTCGCGATCGATCGCTTCACCGGCGAGGCCGTGCCGTGGTCCGGCAACTCGCAGAACGGCGAGCCCGTCGACTTCGAGGGCCAGATCATCAAGTTCCCGTTCAACACCCAGAAGAAGAGCTACGAGTACTGGGACGCGACCATCAAGGCGCCCATGACGATGGAGTACGAGGGCACCGAGAAGCTCGAGGGCACCGACGGCTCGATCGACACCTACCGCTTCACCGGCTCGGTCCCCGAGACCGAGTTCGGCGTCCGTGAGGTCCCGCGCGGCATCTTCGGCCTCGAGGACACGCAGGCCGTCGAGGCGACGCGCACGTACCAGAACGACCGCACCATCTGGGTCGAGCCCGAGACCGGCGTCATGGTGAAGATCCAGGAAGCCCAGAAGCAGTGGCTCAAGCTCGACGAGCCCGGCGCCGAGGACGTCGTCGCGATGGACACGGTCAGCGCGTCCACGCCCGAGACCGTCCAGGCCACGATCGACGACTACGGCTCCAAGGTCGGGGTCCTGAAGGCCGTCCGCACCTGGCTCCCGCTGGCCATCGGCGGCCTCGGCGTGCTGTTCATCGTCGTGGGCATCGCGCTCGCGGCCCGATTCCGCGGCAACCGCGACGCCGACGTCGACAACGACGCCTACGCGACCGCCTGACGCATCCGGCACCGTCAAGGGCCGTCGTCCCCCTCGGGGGACGGCGGCCCTTCTCGTCGTGCGGGGTGGGTGTGCGCGGGGTGGGTCTGGGTGCGGCGTGACTCAGGGGCGCGCGACGCGCTCGACCAGGTCGGTCAGCTCGTGGCCCGTGCGGTCCCAGTCGAAACGCAGCGCGAACTCCCGGGCGGCTGCGCCCAGCTTGGCGCGCTCGTCCGGATCGGCCAGCAGCCGGCGCAGTCCGGCGATGAACTCCGCGTCGGTGTCCACGAGCAGGCCGGTGTGGCCGTCCTGGACCGACTCCTGCGTGCCGCCGGCGTAGCGGAAGGCCACGGTGGGCACGGCGTGGTAGCCGGCCTCGAGGATCGTCAGGCCCCAGCCCTCCTTGATGGAGGGCATGGCCAGGGCGGCCGCTCCGGCCAGCAGGGCGTGCTTCTCGTCGTCGCTGACGTGGCCGTGGAAGACCACACGGTCGCTGACGCCCGCGCGGCGGGCGTGCTCGACGAGCGAGTCCATCCAGTCGCCGCCGCCGATGACGTCCAGCACGATGTCGGGGAACTGGTCGGACAGCGCGGCGACCGAGTCGATCGCGAGCTCGACCCGCTTGTGCGGGACGAGGCGGCCCAGGCACGCCAGTCGCATGCCGCGCTGAGGATCGGGCTCCTGCTCCAGCACGTGGTCGGGGGCCTCGTTGCCGCTGTAGACCACCGAGACGCGCGCCGGATCGACGCCGACGGCCGCGAGTTCGCGGCGGGACGCCTCCGAGACGGTGACGTACTGCTGGCGGCGGTAGACGAACGGCGCCACGTGCGACTCCAGGAACCAGCCGATGGAGGACACAGGGCGCGGGAAGAAGGTGAACCACTGCTCGCGGTGGACGTGGTGGACCACCGCCAGCAGCGGCTTGTTGAAGACCAGGGGAGTCCAGAAGGGCACGCCGTTCTGGACGTCGATGACGATGTCGTAGTCGCGCCGGAGCCGCCAGACGTGCCACAGGCCGCGCGGGTAGACCGTGAACCGGCCGCCGGCGCGCACGATGCGGAAGCCGTGGCGCTCGGCGTGGGCCGAGCCACCGGGGTACGAGGACGCGAACAGCACCACGTCGTGGCCCCGTTCGGCCATGGTGGCCGCCGTTCGCTCGGCGAACACCTCGGCTCCTCCGGCCTCGGGATGTTCCAGGTCACGCCAACTGAGGATGGCGATGCGCAATCCGCTGATAGCGTGCTCTCCTGTCCGTGCGAGGGTTGAGGTGGCCGATGTCCTGTGAGGTGTGTTCGACACCGACGACGCCCGTGACCCTGCGGGACGACCGCTCGGTGCTCGGGACCTGTCCGAAATGCTCTCACATCGAACGCGATCCCAAGGCCGCTCCGGCGCATCCGCGTGACGTCGCCTACGGCGGCGACCCCGGGCTCGACCGGGTGCGGCTGGCCCTCACGTCGCGCACGCTGCGCCGCGCCGCCCCGCTCGATCCCGGTGCGCGCGTCTTCGAGATCGGCTACGGCGGCGGCGCCATGCTGCGCCGCTACCTCGACGAGGGCCACCCCGTCGCCGGCTGCGATCCCGACCAGCTCCACGTCGACGTCGATCCGCAGGTGCGGGCCCACGCCGAGCTGCACCCGTGCGGGATCGAGGAGGTCCCGGCCTCGGCGGAGTCCGCCGACCTCGTCTACGGCGTGCACGTCGTGGAGCACGTGCAGGACGTCGCCGCCACGGCCGAGGCCGCGCACCGGCTGCTGCGTCCCGGAGGGCGCGTCCTGTTCCTGACCCCCGCTGCCGACAGCGCGTCGCTGCGCGCGTTCTCCGATGCGTGGTGGCTGCTCGAGGACCCCACGCACGTGCGGTTCTTCTCGGCGGCGTCGATCACGCGGCTGCTCGACGACGCGGGGTTCCGCGACATCCGCATCACCCGGTCGCTCACCGACAACCTCACGATGGAGGGCGGCAGCCTGGTGCGCCGGCTCCGGCCGCGCGACCGCCCGGCCGGCGTCCTGGCCGCGAGCGCCACGCGCTGGTTCGCCATCGCCCTCGCGCCCGTGGCGCTGCTGCTGCGGCTCGTGTATCCGCGCTGGCGACCCACCCTGGTCGTCACGGCCACCCGGGCGGCCCGATGAGCCCCGACGGCCTGCGCCGTTCGGTCCGACTGTTCCGTTCCTTCCTGGTGGAGCAGACCGAGCCCGAGCACTTCTACGGCACCCTCGCCCGCGACTCGGCCGACCTCGTCGAGCAGGAGATGTCGCTGCAGGGCAAGCTCGTCGTCGACGTGGGCGCCGGCCCCCTGGAGTTCGCCGAGGAGTTCCGTCGGCGCGGGGCCCGCTACGTGGCGGTCGACCTCGATCCCGACGTCCCGGCGCTGGCCGACGGGGGAGTGGCCGCCGACGCGGCGGCGCTCCCGTTCGCCTCCGGATCGGCCGATCTCGTGTTCAGCTCGAACCTGCTCGAGCACGTGCGCTCCCCACGGGTCGTGGCCGACGAGCTGGTGCGCATCGCGCGGCCCGACGGACTGGTCTTCCTGTCGTACACGAACTGGTGGTCGCCGTGGGGCGGTCACGAGACGTCGCCGTGGCACTGGCTCGGCGGCCACCGGGCCGTCGCGCGGTACACCCGCCGGCACGGCCATCCGCCGAAGAACCGCATCGACGAGACCCTCTTCAAGGTGTCGGTGGCGTGGGGGATGCGCTGGGCCCACCGGACCCCCGGCGTGCGCGTGGTGTCGGCACGTCCGAGGTACCTGCCGCGCTGGGCCGCGTTCATCGTCCGGGTCCCGCTCCTGCGCGAGGTCCTGTCCTGGAACCTGTTGCTGCTCGTCAGACGAGAAGATCGCGAGAGCCCCCGAACGAGGCGAATCGCGGGGTACTCTGTGAGCTGAGTCCTACTCGCCAGTAGATACTGGCGGGCTCAGACGAAGGGAAGCACGGATGCGCGCGTTGGTTGCTGGCGGCGCCGGATTCGTCGGGTCGCACCTGGTGGAGCGACTCGTCGATGCAGGTCACGAGGTCGTCGTGGTCGACGACTTCAGCACAGGTCGACGCGAGAACCTCGCAGCCGTGTCGCACCAGATCACGATCATCGACGCCGACATCGCCGACGCCGTGGCGATCGACGCGATCGACGGCCCGTTCGACCAGGTCTACAACCTCGCCTCCCCGGCCTCCCCGGTCGACTACCACCGCTTGCCGATCCACACCCTGATGACGGGGTCGATGGGGGTCAAGAACACCCTCGACCTCGCGCACGCGCACGGCGCCCGCTACCTGCTGGCCTCCACCTCCGAGGTGTACGGCGACCCGCAGGTCCACCCGCAGCCCGAGACGTACCTCGGTCACGTCAACCCCGTCGGCCCGCGTTCGGTCTACGACGAGGCCAAGCGCTTCGGCGAGGCGATGACGGCGGCCTACCGACGCGAGTTCGGCGTCGACACCAAGATCGTCCGGATCTTCAACACCTTCGGCCCGCGCATGCGCGTCGAGGACGGTCGCGCCATCCCGAACTTCGTCCACCAGGCCCTCACCGGTCGCGAGATCACGGTGGCCGGCGACGGTCACCAGACGCGCTCCATCTGCTACGTCGACGACCTCGTCGGCGGCCTCGTCGCGATGATGGAGTCCACCGCCACCGGCCCGGTCAACCTGGGCAACCCCGAAGAGATCTCGATGCTCGACCTCGCCACGTGGATCTGTGAGCTGGCCGAGTCCAGCTCGCAGATCGTGCACGTGCCGCGGCCGGTCGACGACCCGCAGATCCGTCGTCCCGACATCACGCTGGCCGGCGAGCTCCTGGGCTGGGCGCCCTCCACCACGGCCGAGATCGGCCTGAAGGCCACGATCGAGGACTTCCGCAGCCGTCGTTAGGGTGGCGCCATGCACGCAGCGGACCGCCTGATCTCCTTCGTCGACGCCTCGCCGACGCCCTTCCACGCCTGCGAGACGGCGGCCGCGCGACTGCGTGAGGCCGGCTTCTCCCAGGTGGACCCCCGCGATGCGTGGCCCACGGAGGCGGGACGCCACTTCATCGTCACCGGCGGCACGCTCGTGGCGTGGGCCACCGGCACCGAGGCTCCGGCCCACGCGGGCTTCCGCATCGTCGGGGCGCACACCGACAGCCCGAACCTGCGCCTCAAGCAGCACCACGACGGCTGGCGCGAGGGACAGGCCACGGTCGCACTCGAGCCCTACGGCGGCCCGCTGCTGGAGTCCTGGCTCGACCTCGACCTCGGCATCGCCGGCCGGGTCGCGCTGCGCGACGGCAGCACGCGCACGATCCGCGTCGACGAGCCGCTGCTGCGGGTGCCCCGGCTGGCGATCCACCTCGACCGCGACGGCTCCAAGCTCGACAAGCAGCGCCACCTCGACGCGCTCGCGGGACTCACGCGCCGCCCGTTCCTCGAGGTCGTGGGGGAGCGCGCGGGCTTCACCGCCGCCGAGGTCACCGGCTTCGACCTGATGACCTTCGACCTGCGTCCCGCGGGCCGCACCGGGCCCGACGGCGAGCTGGTCGCCGCGCCGCGCCTGGACAACCAGGCCACGTGTGCCGCGGCCCTCGACGCCCTGATCGGCGCGACCGAGGTGGACGATCCCGCGGCACGCCTGGTGATGGTGCTCTTCGATCACGAGGAGGTCGGCAGCACCTCGGAGCGAGGCGCCGACTCGCCGCTGCTGTCCTCCGTCCTCGAGCGCATCGTGCTGGCCGCCGGTGGATCGCGCGACGACGTCTTCCGTGCGCTGGCCGACTCGGTCTGCGTCTCGGGCGACATGGCGCACGCGACCCACCCGAATCAGGCGGACAAGCACGAGCCGTTGCACCGCATCGTCCTCGGCGGCGGGCCCGTGCTGAAGGTCAACCAGAACCTGCGGTACGCCACCGATGGTGTCGGTGCCGGCATCTTCGCCGCCGCCTGCGAGGCCGCCGGGGTGTCGTTGCAGCGCTATGTGCACCGCGCGGACCTGCCGTGCGGCTCCACCATCGGGCCCATCAGTGCTGCACGGACGGGTATCTTGACGATTGACGTCGGGGCTCCTCAGCTGGCGATGCACTCCGCGCGCGAGGTGATGGCCGCCGCCGACGTCGAGTCGTACGCACGGGCCCTGCGCTCGTTCCTGACCTCGGACTGAATCGGAGCACCGGCATGACTCGGGCCCTTCCCACCCTCGTGTGTGGCGTGAGTTGTCTTCTGGTGCTCGCTGGACTCGTCGTGGCCGGCCCGGCGCAGGCGGCACCACCCGCGTCGCTCGAGGCCTCCCGCTCCACCGTCATGCCCGACGAGAGGTTCTCGGTCGTGGTGAAGACGGGCACGCGGGTGAAGCGCGCGGTCGTGCTGAAGCACCTCGACGGAAAGAAGTGGCGGTCGCTCCGCACCAGGACCGACTCCAGGGGGAACGCTCGCGTGACCGTCGCGACGGCACGGCGCGTCGAGTTCCGGGCCACCATCCCGGCGACCACCGTGCGCGGGAAGCGGTACACGGCACGCGCGACCAAGCGAGTCGTGGTGCGCACGGTCGCTCCGACCGCGACGGTGTCGTTCCAGATCGCACCGAATCGCGTCAGCGTGGTCGGCCAGGTGACTCCGGCCAGGACGGGACGCAAGCTCAGTCTCCAGCGGCGTGACGGCTCGACCTGGCGCACGATCGTCGCTGGCCGACGGGGGAACGCCGCGGGGCGCGTGAACTTCGGGGCCGTCGGGACGCACCGGGACCTCGGAGGACGAGCGTTCCGCGTGGTCGCCGGCGGGTGGAAGGGCGCGCCGCGGGTCCTTGGTGGCACGAAGGCTGTTCCGGTGCTGCCCGCGCCGCCGCCGGAGACCGAGTCGGAGGAGCCGCTCGAGAAGCCCGGCCCGGAGCCGACGTCCGAGCCCACGACGGAGCCCACCGTCGAGCCCACTGCAGAGCCCACGACCGAACCCACCACCGAGCCGACGGCCCCGCTCTCGATCGCCGAGGTCGCCTTCGAGGTCGATGCGCCCGGTGGGACCGACCCCTGCACCTCGCTCATCGTGACGAAGACCGACTACGTGCGTGGAACACTGACGGTGCGCACACCATCCGGCGCACGCACGTCGGTCGGCGCTCGGCTGCGGGTCCGGGGCAACTCGACGTCGGAGGTCGCTGCGAAGCGGCCCTACAAGGTCAAGCTCGACCAGAAGGCGGCGCTGCTGGGCGCTGGGGCCAACCTGAGCAAGGACTGGGTGCTCCTGGCGAACCATTTCGACCGCTCGCTGCTGCGCAACGACGTGGCGATGCACACGGCCCGGATCATCGGCGCCCCGTGGGCGCCGAGGCTGGAGTCGGCGAACCTGCGGATCAACGGCGCCCTGTGCGGTGTCTACCAGATCGGCGAGGGGATCGAGGCCGAGGCGGGGCGTGCGGAGCTGGAGCCGGAGGACACGCTCCTGGAGGCCGACACCAACGACGACACCGATCCGAACTTCTTCACGAGCCGCGGCCTGCGCGTGTTCCTGAAGGACGGTGACCCGGACGACACCGCGGCGGTCCGCGACTCCTTCCAGCAGGTGGAGGACCTCCTGTACGACGAGGGCTTCCCGAACAACGGCTACCGCGAGCGGATCGATGTGGACTCGTTCGTCAGGATGTACCTCCTGAACGAGTTCAGCAAGAACAACGACAGCGCGTTCCGCAACAGCGTCTACATGATCCTGCGGGCCGACGGCAGGCTGGCGATGGGCCCGCCGTGGGACTACGACTCGTCCTTCGGGAGGTTCCGTTGGTACCTCTTCGGGATCGAGAACCCCACCGGCTGGTACATGGGGCACAACTTCCGGGACCAGATCATGGCCGACAACCCCGACTACCTCGGGGCCTGGCCCACCCAGTTGTGGAACGAGCCGCAGGGTCACTACTACGTCCGACTGCTGAGCGACCCGTGGTTCGCGGACCAGGTCCGCCAGCGCTGGACGCAGGTGGTGGACGAGCTGCGGGGCCTGCCTGAGTACGTCGACGCGCGCACCGCCGAGCTGGCCCCGTCGGCAACGGCGAACATCAGTCCGGCCGAGGGCGGGGGCGCCGGCCAGGTGGTGTGGGCGGCCCCGAATGAGGCCGAGGTCTACTGGCACGTCTTCCACAATCCCGCCGGTGTGGATCCCGAACAGGGATGGCGCACGGAGGTGGCCGCCCTGCGCGCCTGGATCGTCGAGCGGACCGCGTGGATGGACGAGCAGTTCGCGTCGCTCGGCGACTGAATCGCCGGTTTTACGCGGGCCCCCGCCGTGCCGTAGACTGACGGTTGCGCTGGTTGCGGCATGCCCGGAATCGGTGCGCACTTCCTGTCCACACTCAATTCCATCCATTCGGAGCCCAACTACATGACTTCCGGCCTCGCAACACCTTCTGCGGCCCCGCAGGTTGCGGTCAACGACATCGGCAGCGAAGAGGACTTCCTCGCCGCGATCGACAAGACCATCAAGTACTTCAACGACGGCGACATCGTCGACGGCACCATCGTCAAGGTGGACCGCG
>JBEVDF010000323.1:0-3679 GCA_040514145.1 Aeromicrobium sp. | reverse complement strand
GCGACGGCACCGCTCCGGGCCTGATCTACGGGTACGGCTCCTACGAGATCAGCCTCGACCCCGACTTCTCGATCTCACGACTCAGCCTGCTCGACCGCGGGTTCGTGTACGCCGTGGCCCACGTCCGCGGCGGTGGCGAGCGCGGCCGCGCCTGGTACGACCAAGGCAAGCAGCTGAACAAGCTCAACACCTTCACCGACTTCATCGCGTGCGCACGTCACCTCGCCGACGAGGGCTGGACGTCGGCCGACCGGCTCGTGGCCGAGGGCGGCAGCGCCGGCGGACTGCTGATGGGGGCGGTGGCCAACTTCGCCCCCGACGCGTTCACCGGCATCTTCGCCGACGTGCCCTTCGTCGATCCGCTCACCACGATTCTCGACCCGTCCCTGCCTCTGACCGTGATCGAGTGGGACGAGTGGGGCGATCCGCTGCACGACCCCGAGGTCTACGCGTACATGAAGGGGTACACGCCCTACGAGAACGTCGCCGACCAGGCGTACCCGGCGATCCTGGCCGGCACCTCGCTCAACGACACGCGAGTGCTCTACGTCGAGCCCGCCAAGTGGGTCGCACGCCTGCGCGAGGTCACCGGGGCCGAGCGGTCGGTCCTGCTGCGCACCGAGATGGCGGCGGGCCACGGAGGAGTCAGCGGGCGCTACGCCGCATGGCGCCAGCGAGCGTGGGAGATGGCGTGGATCATCGACACTGCGACGCGCGTCACGCAAGGCAATCCAAGAAACTCCTGAGAACGGAATCTCCGCGCCTTGGCGGTCGTTGTACCGGGTGAAGCCACCGTCAGGAGGATCACCGTGGAAGACCGTGAATTCGAGGGCAAGGACAGCGTCGGCATGTACCTGTCCGAGATCGCGCGCACCCCGCTGCTCGATGCCGAGCGCGAAGTTGAGCTGAGCCGCACGATCGAGGCCGGGTTGTTCGCCCGCCACTTGCTCGAGACCGGCCGGATCGGACGCGCCAAGGGCGGCGCACCCAAGCGAGCCACGCGCGAGGAGCTGGAGTGGATCGCCGAGGAGGGCGACCGCGCCGTGCAGGAGTTCGTCCAGGCGAACCTGCGCCTCGTCGTGTCGATCGCGCGCAAGTACGGGCGCGCCCAGATGCCGATGCTCGACCTCATCCAGGAGGGCAACACCGGCCTGATCCGCGCCGTCGAGAAGTTCGACTACGCGAAGGGCTTCAAGTTCTCGACCTACGCGACGTGGTGGGTCCGTCAGGCGATCACCCGCGGCGTGGCCCAGCAGGCCCGCGTCGTGCGCCTGCCCGTGCACGTCGTCGAGGAGCTCAACCAGGTGTCCGGCGCCCGTCGCAACCTCGAGCGCCAGCTCGGGTACGACCCCGACCCCGCCGAGATCGCGGTCGAGCTCGGCATGGATGTCGAGCGAGTCATCGACCTGCTCGCCTGGGGCCGTGACCACGTCAGCCTCGACTCCCCCGTCGACGAGGACGGCGACACGAGCCTGGGCGACCTGATCGCTCGTGACAGCACGCCCGGTCCCGACCTGGCGATGCTCGACCACGACGCCCGTGACCAGTTGCTCGCGCTCGTCGATCGCCTCGACGCCCGCGAGGCCGACATCGTCAAGGCCCGTTACGGCCTGCTCGACGGTCGTCAGCAGAAGCTCGCCGACATCGGCAAGCGCCACGGCATCTCCGCCGAGCGCGTGCGTCAGGTGGAGCGCCAGGCGATCGCGCGACTGCGAGAGATCGCCGATCCCGAACTGGCCGCCTAGCGGCCAGACCCGGCCCGACGCTTTGCAGCGGCGTCAGGCTCAGCGAGCGCCCGGCTCGACCAGGTCCTTCCAGACCTCGTCGACCCGGGCGCTCAGCTGTTCCCGGGTGCCGGTGTTCTCGATGACGACGCCGGCGGCCGCCAGACGCACCTCGCGCGATGCCTGCGCCGCGATCCGGGCCCGGGCGTCGTCCTCGGTCATGTCGCGGTCGGCGACCATGCGGGCGATCTGGACGTCCTCGGGCGCATCCACCACGATCACCACGTCGCACGCGGCGGCAGCGCCCATCTCGACGAGCAGCGGGTTGTCGTGCACGACGATCGCGTCGGTGCCGGCCTGCTGCTCGCGCAGCGCGGCCAGGTCGCGGATCGCGGGGTGGGTGATGGCCTCGAGGTCCTTCAGCGCCGCCGGATCGGCGAACACCAGGGCTCCCAGGCGCGGGCGGTCGAGGGTGCCGTCGGGAGTGATCACATCGGCGCCGAATCGCTGCGCGATCAGGTCGAGGGCGGGGCTGCCGGGCTCCACGACCTCGCGGGCCAGCCGGTCGTAGTCGATGACGACGGCGCCGAGCTCGGCCAGACGGCCGCTGACGGTGCTTTTGCCCGAGGCGATGCCGCCCGTCAGCCCGACGCGTCGTGCCATCAGGGCAGGCTCAGAGGGTGCCGGCGTTGCCGACGGTGGTGACGTGGACGTGGTCGTAGTGGTTCGCCGTGTCGCCGCCACGGTCGCTCATGCCCCGCCAGCCCTCGCCGCCACGCTTCACGGTCCAGATGCGCTGCTCGAAGATCAGGTAGTCGACGCCGAGCTCCGTGCGGTTCGCCTGCAGGAAGGCGGCGATGTCCCAGCCGAGCTGGCCCCGCACCATGATGTCGAGCGAGTGGCCGGTGCCGTGCTCGCCACGGGCGGCCAGGCCGCCGTAGTTGGCGACCTCGGGGAAACGGGCGCAGACGGCGCGGTAGACGCGCACGGTGTCGCGCTGCAGGCCGGACTCGACGCCGGAGCCACGGAGGCAGGCGGCCGTGGAGATCGCGCCCTCGCTGGGCCCGAGCTTGGGCTCCTGCTCGTCGACGAGCTCGCTGGCGACCCAGCGGGGCAGGTCGTTGTGCATGACCTGGGTCCAGTCGCCGCGGGTCTCGCCGGTGACCTGGAGTGTCTTGCCCTTGGCCACCGTGGCCAGCACCGGGGAGTCGTCGGAGGCGTCGGCGCGGACCGGGACGGTCTTCTGCGCGTACAGGGAGCCCTTGACCAGGGCATCGGCCTCGGCCGCGGACGGCAGGGGCGGGCGCTCGGCGCTGCTGCGGGAGGCGCGGGCGGGGGCCGATCCGCCGAGGGACTCGGTGACGATGTCACCGTGGGAGACGAGGGCGGCGTCGGCGCTGTCAGCGGTGCCCGCCACGGTGACCGACGACGTGCTCAGGGCAGCCACCGCAGCCACGGCGAGAGAGGCCACCCCCGTCGCGACAGCTCCGTGCCGGCGGGCACGGACGTACCAAGGGTCGCGGACGACGGGCTTGCGCCGGTGTCCGGGCTTGGGGGTCTGGGTCATCGATACCAATACGGAGTCGGGGGAACGGCCGTTGGCCAGTCAACCATACTGAGCACGCGGATCCCAGCGAGATCCGCAGAGCGCCGCGAAAGGAATGAGCGATGTCACACCCGGATGAGCCCTTCAGGGCCCTTCCCGCCGACCACCTGCGCCGCCTCGCCGGGCGGTTCGCGGCGGGCATCGCGCAGGCCGGGGTGGCAGAGGGCGACCGGGTCGTCGTCAGCCTGCCGAACAGCGTGGAGCTGCTCGCCGCCGTCTGGGGCTGTGTCGCATCCGGGCGCATCCCCGTGCCCCTGGACCCGCGCCTGACCCCGCACGAGCGCCAGCCCATCTGGAACGACGTCTCACCCGCGCTCGTCCTGGACTCGCTCGTGCGGTTCGCCGATCT
>JBEVDF010000256.1:0-17810 GCA_040514145.1 Aeromicrobium sp. | reverse complement strand
GGGGCCGGCCCACCGGGCCGGCCCCCTCACGTGTCGTGCGTCAGCCCTGGAGGGCGAAGCAGGGCTCGGTGTAGTCGAAGCCCTCGGCCGTCGGGCCGGCCGACATCTCCTGGGTGATGGAGACACCGGTCGGCGCCTCCTTGTCGACCTTGGAGATGACACTCTGACGCCAGGCGACGTCGTTCGGCTCACCGGTCTGGTTGAACGCGTCGTCGGGCAGCATGCCCTCGTAGTCGACGCTGTCCAGCTCGGTCGCGGCCTTGACGACGTTCTCGCGGGTGATGCCGCCGTCCATGTCGGCCGCCGCCTTCAGCGCGGCGAGGAGCGGGTACTCCCACACCCAGCCGGCCGTGTAGCCGTCGCTCGGGGCGTCAACGTCCTCGAGCGCCTGGCGCATGGCCTCGTGGCCGGCCGAGTCGGTGCCCCACGGACCCCACGGGCCCGCCTGGAAGTACATCGCCTCGAGCGCCGGAGCGGCCTCGGTCTGCAGCAGCGCCGGGTTCCACGTGGGGCTGGACCCCACGACGGTGCCCTTCCACCCCTGCGCGGCCGCGCCACCGAGGATCGTGGCCATCTCGGCCGGTCCGGTGGTGACGTAGACCAGGTCGGGCTTCTCCTTCAGCACCGCCGCGACGGCACCGGCCTGGTTGTCCTGCCCGGTCGCGGTCTCGATGGCCTTGAAGTCGAGGTTGTTGGCCTTGGCCGCCGCCTCGACACCCGCCGAGGCGTCTCCGCCGTAGTCGTTCGGGTAGTGGATCGCCAGGACCTTGCCCTTCACGCCACGGTTCTTCACGGCCCAGTCGACGCCGTTCATGGCCTCGAAGCAGTAGTTCGCGCCCGACTGCAGGATCTGGTCCTCGAAGTCCCATGCGGAGTTCCACGACGCCGGAATGCCGATGACGTTGTCGGACTTCATGTCCTCCAGGATCGCCAGGGTCTGCGATGAGCCCAGGGTCTGTCCGAGTGCCAGGATGTCGTTGCGCATCTCCTGGTACTTCTTGTTGTGGATCTCGGGGTTGTACTCGGCGTCGGCGACGTACTTGTCGATGTTGACGTCGAATCCGCCCACGCCGCCGTCCTGGTTGACCTTGGCCCAGAAGGCCTTCTGCGCCTCGGTGATCGGCACGGCCAGCGGAGCGAACGGGCCCTTGGTGAGGTCGGAGATCGCACCCAGGTAGATGCAGCCGTTGTCCTCGTTCACGGCGTCCGGACACGCTTCCTCGGTGATGCCAGGTCCTGAGGCGCTGTCGTCGTCCCCGCCGCCACGGCAGCCTGCCAGCACGAGGGCCGCCACCGCCGCACCGGCGACCACGCGGGCCCACTGTCGGTGTTGCTTCATCTTTTTCCTCCTGGGTGGTTCGACGGTGCGGATGCACCGCCACGGCCTCGCGGCCGGGGTCTAGTAGGAGAAGGGCCAGCCCTTCCAGTAATTGCGGATCCGGGTCCATATGCCGAAGAGTCCGCGCGGCTCGAAGATCAGGAAGCCCATGATCAACAGGCCGTAGAGGATCGCCTCGAGCTGGAACACGGTCAGCAGCTCGCCCGGAATGTAGTGCGCGATGAACTGGCTGATCCGCGGCAGCAGGGCGATGAACAGCGCGCCCATGATCGATCCGCTGATGGTGGCGACGCCGCCGATCAGCACCATGGCGAGGTACTGGATCGACAGCAGCAGGCTGAACGCGCCGGGCTCGAAGACGCCGATGACGGCGTAGTAGAGCGCTCCGGTGACGCCGGCGAAGAACGACGACATCGCGAACGCCATCATCTTGTACTTCGTCAGGTCGACGCCGATCACGGCGGCGGCCACGTCGCGGTCGCGGACGGCACCGAACGCGCGGCCCACGCCCGAGCGGGCGATGTTGCGGCCCAAGATGGCGAAGATGATGAGGAACACCAGGGCGAGGAAGAACTGGGCCTGCCCGCGGGAGAACCCGGAGATCGGCTCCATCGACGAGAAGTCGATGCCGAACAGCTCCAGCTCGGCGCCGCGACGACCGACGCCGGGGCCACCGGTGATCTCGCGCGCCTCGCGGAAGATGTGGTCGCCCAGGAACACCAGGCCGAGCGTGACGATCGCGAGGTAGAGGCCTCGCAGTCGTACCGCGAGCGGGCCGACGAGGAGCCCGGCGAGCGCGGCGACGATGCCGCCGGCCGGCAGCCAGATCCACATCGGCAGGCCGTAGCCGAGCACCGCGCCGTCGGGGTCACCGCCGAGCACCGCACCGGTGTAGGCGCCGACGCCGATGAAGAAGGCGTGGCCCAGCGAGACCTGGCCGGCGTAGCCAGTGACCAGGTTCAGGCCGATCGCGCCGACGGCGGAGATCATGCCGAGGGCCAGCACCTGCAGCAGGTCGTCGGTGAGCAGGAACGGCACGATGAACGAGGCGATCACCAGGCCGACGACGCCACGGCGCTTGGCGGGCGTGTTGGCCAGCGTGAGGTCCTGGTCGTAGCTCGTCCGCAGCAGGGGGCGGCCACGCAGACCCCTGGACTTGCGGGCCTGCTTCGAGGGCGCTGAGCGCAGCAGCGTGGTCATACCCGCTCCACCTCCTTCGTGCCGAAGAGTCCATAGGGTTTGACCAGCAACACCACGAACATCAGGGCGTAGGGCGCGACGAGCGCGAAGTTGTTGCCCAGCCACGGGGCGACGTCGGGCTGGTACACCGCGGTGACCGACTCGACCACGCCCACGGCGAGGCCGCCGATGACGGCGCCCGGGATGCTGTCGAGGCCGCCGATGATGATCGCCGGCAGCGCCTTGAGCGCGATGATCCAGGTGTTCTGCTCCAGTCCGGCGCCCGTCGCGGCGACGAAGGTGCCGGCGATGGCCGCCAGCCCGCCCGCGATGGCCCAGGCCAGCGCGAAGATCGCACCCACCCGGATGCCCTGCGCGAGCGCGGTCTCCTGGCTCAGCGCGGTGGCGCGCATCGCCAGGCCGGTCTTGGCGTAGCGGAAGAACAGGGCGAGCGCGATGACCGTGACCGCGGTGACCGCCATCAGGCCGAGGCGCTGGTGCGAGATCGACAGGCCCCAGAACTCGTATCGCTCACTGCCGCCGGGGTAGGGCACCGAGCGCGGGTCGGGACCCATGTACCGGTTCGCGAAGATGCGCAGCACGATGTCGACGCCGATCGTGATGATCGCCAGCGTGAACACCGGCTTGCCCACCATCGGCCGCAGCGCGAGGCGCTCCACGAGCATGCCCAGCAGCGCGCCGAGCACGATCGCCACGATCAGGGCGGGCCAGAAGCCCAGGCCCCACTCGCTCGAGGCGTGGTAGGCGAAGAGTCCGCCACACACCATGAGCGCCGGCTGGGCGAAGCTGATGACGTGCGTGGCCTTGTAGATCATCACGTAGCCCAGGGCCAGCAGCGCATAGATCGACCCCTGCGCCAGACCACTCAGCAACGATTGCAGGAACGTGGTCATGCCTTCACCTCGTGGGCAGCGCGGTCGGTGTCGGAGTAGAGGCCCTCGATGGCGTCGGCGAACCGCTCGTTGATGGCCGAGCGCTTGATCTTCTGGGTGGCGGTCAGCTCGCCCTCCTCGTGATCGAGCTCCTTCGGCAGCATCGCGAAGCGCTTGATCGTCTCCACGCTGGCGAACTTGCGGTTGGTCTCGTCGACGATCGACTGCACGAGCGCGATCACCTCGGGCTTCTCGGAGAGGTCGCGGTAGGTGGTGAAGCCGAGCTTGCGCTCCTGGGCCCAGTTGCCCACCGTGTCGAGCTCGATCCCGACCAGCGCCGTCAGGTACTTGCGACGGTCGCCGATGACGATCGCCTCCTTGATGTACGGGGACGCCTTGAGGCTGTTCTCGATCTCGCTGGGACTGATGTTCTTGCCGCCGGCAGTGATGATGATGTCCTTGATCCGGTCGGTGATCTTGATGTGCGTGCCGTCGACCCACTCGCCGACGTCGCCGGTGTGGAGCCAGCCGTCGGAGTCGATCGTCTTGGCGGTCGCCTCGGGGTTGTTCCAATAGCCCGCGAACGTGCCCGCGTGCCGGGTGAGGATCTCGCCGGTCTCGTCGTCGATCCGGATCTCGGCGCCCACCTGCGGCTCGCCCACCGTGCCGACCTTCACGCGCCCGGCCATGTTGGCCGTGGCGATCGCGGAGTTCTCGGTCATGCCGTAGACCTCGTGCATCGGGATGCCGATGCCCATGAAGAACTCGAGCACCTCCGGCGCGATCGGGGCGGCGCCCGAGGCGGCGTAGCGGACCTTGCCCAGTCCGAGTCGCTCGCGCAGCGGGCGGTAGAGGCAGACCCAGCCGATCGCGTAGACCGCCTTCGTCGCCGCGGTGTGGTTGCCCTGGTTCTCCACGAGCGTGCGGCCGATCCACGCGGCGCGCTTCATCCAGAAGTCGAAGTTCTTGCGCTTGAACCACGAGGCGCCGCTCATCCGGATGTGCACGCCGGCGGCGATCTTCTCCCAGATGCGGGGCACGCCGAACAGCAGCGTGGGCTGCACCTCGCGCAGCGCCTGCTGGACGGTCTCGATCGACTCGGCGAAGTTCACCTGCGAGCCGACGGCGGCGTTGAACCACGTGGTGAACACGCGCTCGGCCACGTGGCACAGCGGCAGGTAGGAGACGACGAGGTCGCGGTCGCTGGCCGGCGGATCGACGAACGCACCACCGCTCTGGAGGGTGTCGATGACGAACTCGATGTTCGAGATCGACAGCATCGCGCCCTTCGGCGGGCCGGTGGTGCCGGACGTGTAGACGAGCGTGGCGAGGTCGTCGGGCTGCACGGCCTCGAGCCGCTCGGTGACGGCGCCGGGGTGGTCGGTGCGGTGCTGCTCGCCGAGAGCGAGGAACTCGTCCCACGGCATGAGGCGCGGGTCGTCGTAGCGACCGTGGATGCCCCGCGGATCGATGTAGACGACGGTGCGCAGGTCGGGCAGGTCGCCCGCGATCTCGAGGTACTTGTCCACCTGCTCCTGGTCCTCGGCGATGAGGACGCACGCGCCGGAGTCACGCAGGACGTGCAGCACCTCGGGCGCGGGGTTGGTGGGGTACAGGCCGACGGTGGCGGCGCGGACGGCGGTGATGCCGACGTCGGACCACAGCCACTCGCGCCGGTTCTCGCTGTGCACGGCGACGCGGTCGCCGACCTCGACGCCGAGCGCGAGCAGGGCGTGGCCGACGAGCGTGGAGCGGTCCCAGTAGTCGGCCCACGTGGTCTCTTCCCACAGGCCGTAGTTCTTCTCGCGCATCGCGATGCGGTCGGGCATCTCCTCGGCGCGGTTGCGGATCCGCAGCGGCAGCGAGTTCGTGGCTGTTGCGGTCATGCGAGCTCCCCCTGAACCTCGGCCAGCGTGGCGTCGTCGACCGGGCCGAGGTAGGCGCGGATGACGTCGGGATGCGACTGGACCTCGTGCGGCGTGCCCGTGGCCACCGGCTTGCCGAAGTCCATCGCCATGACCCGGTCGGCCAGGTCCATCACGAGTCCCATGTCGTGCTCGACGAGGATCATCGGGATGTGCAGCTCGTTGCGGATGTCGAGGATGAACCGGGCCATGTCCTCGGTCTCCTCGCCGTTCATGCCGGCCACCGGCTCGTCGAGCAGCAGCAGCTTCGGCTCCATCGCGAGCGCGCGACCGAGCTCGATCCGCTTCTGGATGCCGTAGGGCAGCATCCCGACCGGCAGCTGGCGGTAGCCCTCGATCTCGAGGAAGTCGATGATCTCCTCCACGCGGCGGCGGTTGGCGACCTCGGCGCGCTTGGCCTTGCCGAGCCAGGCCACCGCGGAGGGCCAGCCGTACCCCAGGTGGGCGTGACGGCCGAGCATGAGGTTGTCGACGACGTCGAGGTTCTCGAACAGCTCGATGTTCTGGAAGGTGCGAGCCATGCCGAGATTCGCGATCTTGTGCGGGCGCATGCCGCGGATGTCGGTGCCGGCGAAGTCGACCGTGCCCTGCTGGGGGCGGTAGACGCCGGACAGGACGTTGAAGATCGAGGTCTTGCCGGCGCCGTTCGGGCCGATCACCGCGAAGAGCTCGTTGTCGAAGACGTCGAAGTCGACGCCCTGCAGGGCCTTGACCCCGCTGAACGACAGATCGACGCCTCGGACACTCACGACAGGTTCAGACAAGGGACCCTCCGGGACGGGACGGTGTGGAAAGCGGGCGGTGGGGGGACGCGGGGCTCACGAGAGCCAGCGCTTTCTGCGCTTGTAGTGCTTGACGTCGCGGTAGCTCGTGGCCAGGTCGCCGCGGCCGAGGTAGAAGTCGCGGATGTCCTCGTCGTCGAGGAGCTCGGCGGCCGGCTTGTCCATCACGATCTTCCCGTGCTCCATGACGTAGCCGTGCTGGGCGATCGAGAGCGCCATCGTGGCGTTCTGCTCGACCAGCAGCACGGTGGTGCCGCGCTCGTTGATCTGGACGACGATGTCCTTGATCTGCGCCACGATGCGCGGGGCGAGGCCCAGGCTCGGCTCGTCGAGCAGCAGGATCTCGGGCTGGGCGACCAGCGCACGGCCCATCGCGAGCATCTGCTGCTCGCCACCGGAGAGGTAGCCCGCGGTCTTCTTGCGGCGCTCCTTCAGCACGGGGAAGAGCTCGTAGACCTCCTCGATGCCCTCGGAGATGTTGCCGCGGCGCGTGTGGCCGCCGACGCGCAGGTTCTCCTCGACGGTGAACTCGCTGAACACGCGGCGGCCTTCCAGCACCTGGCCCAGGCCCGCGGCCACGATCTTCGGCGCGTCGGCCGTGTGGATCGGGGTGTCCCGCAGTCGGATCTCACCCTTGGTGATCTCGCCGTCGTGGATGTCGAGCAGGCCCGAGAGCGCGCGCAGCAGGGTCGTCTTGCCGGCGCCGTTGGCTCCCAGCAACGCCACGATCTGGCCCTGCGGAACCGACAGGCTCACGCCACGCAGGACCAGAATGACGTCGTTGTAGACGACTTCCAGGTTCTTGACCGTCAGCAACCTTCACTCCCTCGCATCGTCAGGCAGCCCCTCAACTGAAGGTGACGACATCCTCACATACCTTGTGAGCCAAGTCACTACCTATCTACACTCGGTGTGTCGAAAGTTGTGCGGGGCAATCCCTCCGCGACCATGGAGCGGTGGGAGCAATGGAATACAGGCAGACCGACGGTCGGATGCAGCGCAGTGAGCGCACCCGTGCGCTGATCGTGCAGGCGCACGTCGACCTGCTGCGCGAGGGCGTGCTCAAGCCCACGGCCGCGCAGATCTCCGAGCGCGCGGGCGTCTCGCGGCGCACCCTGTGGTCGAACTTCCACGACATGGAGAGCCTGTTGGGAGCCACTGTCGACCACTGGTTCGGCACCGACGACGAACTGCGCACGGTGATCGATCCGGCCGCTCCGCTCGACGAGAGGATCCGTCGCTTCTGCGCCGAACGCGAGCGTCGGCTGGTCAACATCGCGCCGGCGGCCCGCGCGGCCGTGCTGAGCGAGCCCGTGTCGCCCGCTCTCCAGTCGAGCCGTAGCGGTCACATCCGCCGGGTGCGCTCCGACATCGAGAACGCGTTCGCCACCGAGCTGGCGCGGGCCGACGACCCGACGCAGCTCCTGGACGCCATCACCGTCGCCATCAGCTGGAACGCCTGGTCGCTGCTGTTCGACGACCACGGCTACCCCGCCGCCCACTGCCGTCAGGTGATGGAGCGCTCCGTGCGCGCGCTGCTCGCGCCGGTGTGAATCTCGCTAACCGAAGCGTCAGCCGCGCGCGCCGAGTACGGCGGCGCCGATGATGCCGGCGTTGTTGCGGTGCGTCGCGGGGACGATCGGGGTGCGCAGGTTCAGCAGCGGCAGGAACTTCTCGCTGTTCTTGCTCACGCCTCCGCCCACCACGAAGAGGTCGGGCGACAGGATCCGCTCGAGGTGGCTGAAGTAGATCTGCAGGCGGTCGGCCCAGTCCTCCCAGGTGAGGTCCTCGCGCTCGCGGGCGCTCGTGGCGCACCACCTCTCAGCGTTGGCGTGACCCGCCACCTCGAGGTGGCCGAACTCGGTGTTCGGCACCAGCGTGCCGGCGTTGATGAGGGCCGAGCCGATTCCCGTGCCGAGGGTGATCACGCAGACCAGGCCGTCCTCCTCGAGACCGGCGCCGTGGTCGTTCTCGGCCACGCCCGCGGCGTCGGCGTCGTTGACCACGTGCACGTTGCGCCCGAGCACCTCGGTGAACAGCGCGTCGACGTCGGTGTCGATCCACGTCGGGTCGATGTTGGCCGCCGACCGGGCCACGCCGCGCTGCACCACCGCGGGGATGGCCACGCCGATCTGGGGCACCTCGGCCGCGTCGGGGAAGTGCGCCACGATCTGCGCCGCGACCTCGGCCACCGCGCGGGGCGTGGCGGGCTTCGGGGTGGAGATGCGGAAGCGCTCACCCACGAGGGTGCCCGAATCGAGGTCGACCGGCGCCCCCTTCGTTCCGGTGCCGCCGATGTCGATGCCGAAGCCCAGAGCCATGTCCAGAACCCTAGCCCTCGTCGGGCTTCGGAGGCCGCGCAGATCGGAGACGGTGGCCCGTTCGTGGCGCGGGGCGATCGGCCGTACCCTGAGCGCATGGCTGGAGGACTTGTCGCCCTGCTCGACGACGTGGCAGCGCTCGCCCGACTTGCGGCGGCATCCGTCGACGATGTCACCGCTGCAGCCGGGAAGGCCAGCGCGAAGGCCGCGGGCGTGGTGGTGGACGACGCCGCGGTCACGCCGCGCTACGTGCACGGGGTCGACCCGAAGCGCGAGCTGAGCATCATCTGGCGGATCGCCAAGGGCTCGCTGCGCAACAAGATGCTCTTCATCCTGCCCGGGCTGCTGCTGCTCAGCCAGTTCCTGCCGTGGGTGCTGACCCCGCTTCTGATGCTCGGCGGCACCTACCTGTGCTTCGAGGGCGCCGAGAAGATCTGGCACGTCCTGCACCCGCACGAGGAGAAGCAGGAAGAACCCAGCAGCGCCCAGGGCCCCGAGGCCGAGAAGCAGGTCGTCTCCGGCGCGATCCGCACCGACTTCATCCTCTCCACCGAGATCATGGTCATCTCCCTCAACGAGGTGGCCGACGAGTCGCTGGTCTCGCGCGCGGTGATCCTCGCGATCGTGGCGTTCGCCATCACCGTCCTGGTCTACGGAGTGGTGGCGCTGATCGTGCGCATGGACGACGTGGGCCTGAAACTCGCCGGACGTCAGTCGAATCTCGCCCAGCGCGTGGGCCGCCTGCTCGTGGTGGCGATGCCCAAGGTGCTGTCGTCGCTGGCGGTCATCGGCATCGCGGCGATGCTGTGGGTCGGCGGGCACATCATCCTGGCCGGCACGGACGACCTCGGCTGGCACTGGCTCTACGGCAAGGTGCACGACCTCGAGCACTGGATCGCCCACGTCATGCCGTTCGCCGACGACGCCTTCGAGTGGGTCGCGAACACCGCGGCCTCGGCCCTGCTCGGCCTGTTCATCGGCGCGATCGTGGTGGCCCTCGTCAACGGCATCAAGCGCCTCCGCGGCGGCAAGACCTCCGCCGCCCACTGACCCGCGGCGGGGTCGGAACTCAGGACTCGACGGCCAGAGCCGTGGCGAAGCCGAGCATGACGGCGCCGGTCGTGCCGTCGACCACGCGGCGGAAGGTGGGTCGCACGAGCTTGGTCGCGGCGGCGTGCGCGACCTCGATCACGACGAGCAGCACCACCGCGCCCACCCCCACCAGGGTCAGCGCGTAGGCCAGCAGCACGGGCAGCCCCTGGCCGGGCGAGACGAACTGCGGCAGCACGGCGAGGTTGAAGGCCAGCACCTTCGGGTTGGTGACGTTGCAGATGAAACCCTGCCGGAAGGCGGCACGCCCGCTGATCCTCGAGGCCTTGCCGCCCACGACCCACGCCCCCGCGTCGCGCTGCAGCGCCGAGCGCAGGGCGGTGAAGCCGAGCCACGTCAGGTAGGCGACGCCCGCCCAGCGGATCGCCTGGAACACCGGCTCGGCATGGGCGATCACGGCGCCGAGGCCCGACGCCGCGAGGATCCCCTGCCCCGCGCCGGCGAGCGTGATGCCCGCGGCGGTGAACAGCCCGCGGCGGCGGCCGCCGAGCACCGAGGCGCGCAGGGTCAAGAAGGTGTCCGGTCCCGGAGCGATGGCCAGCAGCGTCGCGAACAGCAGGAAGGACAGGTAGGTCGTCACCCTCGGATCGTAGGCCCCCGGAAACGGCGAAACGCACCGGATCCCGAGGATCCGGTGCGTTTCACGTGGGTGCTGAGGCTCAGCGCTCCTCGGTGCCCGCGATGAAGGCCTCGAGGCGGGCGCGGCCCTCCTCGTCGGGACGCTGCTCCGGCGGCGACTTCATCAGGTACGACGACGCCGAGAGCAGGGCGCCCGAGACGCCGCGATCCTTGGCGATCTTCGCCGCACGGATGGCGTCGATGATGATGCCGGCCGAGTTGGGCGAGTCCCAGACCTCGAGCTTGTACTCCAGGTTGATGGGCGCATCGCCGAACGCGCGACCCTCGAGGCGGACGTAGGCCCACTTGCGGTCGTCGAGCCACGCCACGTAGTCCGACGGACCGATGTGGACGTTCTTGTCGTCGATCTTGCCGCCCAGCGAGCCGTGCAGGTTCGACGTGACGGCCTGGGTCTTGGAGACCTTCTTGGACTCCAGGCGATCACGCTCGAGCATGTTCTTGAAGTCCATGTTGCCGCCGACGTTCAGCTGGTACGTGCGGTCCAGGGCGACGCCCCGGTCCTCGAACAGCTTCGCCATGACGCGGTGGGTGATGGTGGCGCCGACCTGGCTCTTGATGTCGTCACCGATGATCGGGACGCCGGCGTCCTCGAACTTCTTGGCCCACTCGGGGTCCGACGCGATGAACACGGGCAGGGCGTTGACGAACGCGACCTTCGCGTCGATGGCGCACTGCGCGTAGAACTTGTCGGCCTCCTCCGAGCCCACGGGCAGGTAGGAGACGAGCACGTCGGCCTGCGTGTCCTTGAGGACCTGCACGACGTCGACCGGCTCGGCATCGGACTGCTCGATGGTCTCGAGGTAGTACTTGCCCAGGCCGTCGAGCGTCGGACCACGCTGCACCGTCACGCCGAGCGGCGGGACGTCGGTGATCTTGATGGTGTTGTTCTCGCTGGCCTGGGTGGCCTCGGCGAGGTCGAAGCCGACCTTCTTGGCGTCCACGTCGAATGCGGCCACGAACTCCACGTCGTTGACGTGGTACTTGCCGAACTTGACGTGCATGAGCCCGGGGACGTCGCCCTCGGGATCGGCGTCCTTGTAGTACTCGACGCCCTGGATCAGGGACGTGGCGCAGTTTCCAACGCCGACGATGGCCACGCGGACCTTGTTCTCCGAACTCATGGAGACCTCACTTTTCCTTGTCTGTCGTACTGGTTTCTTCGTGCTCCGTGAACGCGTCGGCGCGCTCCCGGTCGATCAGCTCGGTCAACCAGCTGATCTCGCGTTCCACGGACTCGAGGCCATGGCGCTGGAGTTCTCGGGTGTAGGCGTCCATGCGTTCGCGGCGGTGGGCCGAGGCGGTGCGGACGTTGTCGAGGCGTTCCTCGAGGCGTGACCGACGCCCCTCGAGGATCCGGACCCGGGTGGGGGAACTGGTGCGGGCGAACAGCGCGAATCGGACGCCGAAGTTCTCGTCGTCCCACGCCGAGGGGCCGCCGTCCTCGAGCAGGGAGGTGAAGTACTCCTTGCCCTCGGCGGTGAGCCGGTAGACGATCCGCGGGCGCTTGCCACGCGGGGACGTCTCGGTGTCGGCGGCGATGAAGCCACCGCGGGTGAGCTGCTTGAGGCAGGGGTAGAGGGTGCCGTAGGACAGCAACCGGGTCCAGCCGAGCAGGCCGTTGACGTGCTTGCGCAGTTCGTACCCGTGCATGGGCGAGTCGGCGAGCAGGCCGAGGACGGCCAGCTCGAGAGCTGCTCCACGTCGTGCCATCAGTCGCCTCCTTCCCATCCACACCTTCCGTTCGATGCCACGAACGGCTATATCGATACGATACATCGAGTCGGGTCAATTACGAGACCCCGGCCCGGCGGTCATCGGATTCTCAGGAAGAGCCGTCAGACTGTTGCGTTGGTAGTCGTCGTCCGGAAGGAACGATTCGTGGCGAAAACTCGCACGAAGCAGAAGCAGGAGCAGGGACGCCTCTCGAGGTTCGCCCGCAGGATCGGTGGAACAGGTGCGTGGCCCGTCCGCGTCCTGAGGTGGATGCTCTTCCTCGCGGTCATGGGCCTCGTCGCCGGCGCTCTGGCGTTCGCGGTGCTCTACGCGACGGTGAAGATCCCCGACCCCAACGCCGACTTCCAGACCGAGACGACGAACGTCTACTACTCCGACGGCAAGACGAAGCTCGGCAGCTTCGCCACGCAGAACCGCGAGAGCCTGGAGTTCGACGAGATCCCCGAGGTCATGCGCGACGCCGTGGTGGCGGCCGAGGACCGCACGTTCTGGGAGAACCGCGGCATCGACGTGCGCGGCATCGTCCGCGCCGCGCGCAACAACGCGACGAGCGGCGAGATCACCGGCGGCGGCTCCACGATCACGCAGCAGTACGTCAAGATCCTCTACCTGAACCAGGACCGCTCCTACACGCGCAAGGCGAAGGAAGCGATCCTCTCGGTCAAGATCCACAACCAGCTGACCAAGTCCGAGATCCTCGAGGGCTACCTCAACACGATCTACTACGGCAACGGCTCCTACGGCGTCGAGGTCGCGTCGCGCACCTACTTCGGCAAGCCCGCGGCCAAGCTCAACGTCGGCCAGGCTGCCTTCCTGGCCACCGTGATCAACAACCCCTCGTACTTCGACCCGTACGCCGAGGGCGCGAAGGACCGCGTCCTGCCGCGCTACAACTACGTGCTCGACGGCATGGTCAAGCAGGGCTCGATCACGGCCGAGCAGGCCGCCGCCCACAAGGGCAAGTTCCCCAAGTTCAAGAAGCAGCGCGCCAACCAGCGCTTCGAGGGTCCGAAGGGCCACGTGCTCGACCTGGTCCGCAAGCAGATGCGCGCCGAGGGCTTCCTCGACTCCGAGATCGAGGGCGGCGGACTCCGCGTCGTCACCACGATCGACAAGGACAAGCAGGACGACGCCGTCGACGCCATGAAGGAGAAGCGTCCCGACGGCCTGGACGAGCTGAACACCGCGCTGGTCGCGGTGGAGCCCGGCACCGGCGCGGTCCGCTCGCTGTACGGCGGTCCCGACTACCTCAAGAACCAGCTGAACTGGGCCACGCTCGGCACTCAGCCGGGCTCGACGTTCAAGGTCTTCGCGGTCATCGCGGCGCTGGAGAACGGCTACAGCCTGCAGACGAGCCTCAACGGCAACGCGCCGCTGAGGATCGGCGACGCCGAGATCCAGAACCAGGGCGACTCCGGCGGCAGGTCCTACGGACGGATCAACCTCGAGCGGGCGACCGAGTTCTCGGTCAACACCGCGTTCGTCGACCTCACCGACCAGATGGAGGACGGCGAGGAGAAGATCATCGAGGCGGCCCGTGAAGCCGGCCTGCCCGACTCCACGCTCGAGCGGATCGAGCCGGTCATCGGTGTCTCGCTGGGCTACGCGCCCGTCTCGCCGATCGACATGGCCAACGCCTACGCCACGCTGGCGGCCGACGGCAAGCGCGCCGAGTGGTACGTCATCGACCGCGTGAGCGACAGCAACGGCGCCCGGGTGTTCAAGCACAACGTCGCCACGACGCAGGCCATCGACGAGGACGTCGCGGCCGACACGCTCGCCGCGCTGCAGACCGTGGTCCGCAGCGGCTCGGGCCGTCAGGCCGCCACGTTCTGCCCCACCGCGGGCAAGACCGGCACCGCCACCGCCACCGACGGCGACGGCGACAACGAACGCGTCTCGTCCTCGTGGTTCGTCGGCGCGACTCCGAAGCTGGCCACGGCGGTCATGTACAACCGTGGCAAGGGCAACGAGGATCTCGAGGGCTACCTCAACCCGTTCTTCGGCGGCACCTACCCGGCGCAGACCTTCAGTGCGTTCATGAACCGCGCCCTCGAGGGATCCGAGTGCGGCTCGTTCCCGCCGCGGGCGAACATCGAGGCCGACAAGGGCACCGCCATCTTCAACACGCCTCCGAAGCAGGAGGCGCCGGAGAAGAAGCAGACGAGGCCCACGCAGCGCCCGACGACGCCGGCCCCGAAGCCGACGACGCCCGCGCCGACGACACCGGCTCCCACCACGCCGGCTCCCACCACGCCGGCCCCCACCGATCCGACCGCGACCGTGCCTCCGCCCGGTGGTGGCGGGGGCGAGGGCTCCGGCGGCGGGGGCGGCCGGGGCTGAGTCCGGGCCCGCTCAGGCCTCGCGGATCGCGTCGAAGCTGGCGATCGTGTAGCGCACCTGGGCGGGCACGGTGTCGCCCACGGCCGGCACGGTCGCGCCCTCGGGCAGCAGCACCATGCTGGCCTGCATGTGCGGGGGCTCGGCGAACCAGCGCTGCTTCCCGTCGATCGTGAACGGCGAGAGCGCGAACCCGGCGGCCGCGAGGCCTCCCTTGGCCGCGGCCTTTCCGCGCCCGGCGACGCCGGTCACGGCGCGCGGCGCCTCGAGGCCGATGCCGTGGCTCGTGCCGCCGGCGATCACGAGCACGTGGCCCGCCCGGGGCATGCGGCCCTGGCGGTAGCCGATCCGCTCGCCGCGCTGCACCGTGTGGACGTCCATCACGGTGGCGCGGACGCTGAACGTGTCGAGGCGCCCGAGCCACAGGTTGGTGCCCACGCGGGGGCGGATCGTCAGGTGCGGGCGCTCGGTGCCCAGCTGCTCGAGCTCGGCCGGAGTCAGGTGCGAGCAGAACACGGTGGTCGTCTCGAGGGCGGACGTCTCCAGGACCGCGCACCACATGCGGGCCTCGTCCAGGTTCCCGCCGGTCATCGGCAGGTGCATCGCGAAGCCCTCGACCACCAGGCCCGCCGCCGCGATGGCGCGGGCGGCCTCGGCGAGGTGGTGGCGGTCGAAGCCGTGGCGCGCCATCGAGGTCTGGATCTCCACCAGGACGCGCGCGCCCGGCAGCTGGGCGGCGAGCGCGGGGATGTCCTCGAGCCGCCCGAGCGTGTGCACGAGGCGCGGGTCGGCGATGCGGGGTGAGAAGGGACGCCACGGGGTCAGCACCTGGACGTCGCCGGTGAACGCGCCGAGCAGCTCGCCGGCCTCCTCGTAGGTGCCGACGGCGATCAGGTCGAGCCCGAGGCGCTCGGCCTCACCCGCGAGGCGCTGGCGTCCGAGGCCGTAGCCGTTCCCCTTGACGACCGGGACCAGGCCCGGCAGCGCGGCGTGGGTCGTGGCCAGGTGGGCGCGCCAGTCGGCGGCACGGATCTCGAGGTCGAACGCCATGGCCCCATCATTCCCGACCTGCCCCGAGCCCCCGCCTCCGGCGGGCGAGATGTGTAGCGCTGTCCACCGGATTTGCCCGGATCGTGGGATCGGAGGTGGATACCGCTACACATCTGGCGCGGGCGGGCCCGCGGGTCAGCGCGCGACGGTCAGCCGCGGCGCTTCATGTACGCCGTGAACGCGGCGTACAGCGGGCGGTTCAGCGGCAGGTCCCACTCGCCGAGGTACTCCACGGCCTCGCCGCCGGTGCCGACCTTGAACTGCAGCAGGCCCACGTGGGAGTCGTCGGTGTCGAGGGTGTCGGTGATGCCGCGCAGGTCGTAGACCTCGGCGCCGCTGGCCAGCGCGTCGCGCATCATCTGCCACTGCACCGCGTTCGAGCCGCGGACCTCGCGCTTGGCGGTGGTCGACGCGCCGTAGGAGTACCAGGCGTGGGTGCCGACCTGGACGAGTGTGGTGGCGGCGACGAGGTCGCCCTCGTGGCGGGCCAGGTAGAGCCGCAGCCGCTGCGGGTCCTCGGCGGTCATCGCGTCCCACATGGTCTGGAAGTAGGAGAGCGGGCGCGGCGTGAAGTGGTCGCGCTCGGCGGTCTCGACGTAGACGCGGTGGAACTCGGCGAGGTCGTCGCGGGTGCCCACGGTGACCTCGACGCCCTGCTTGGCGGCCTTGCGGATGTTGCGGCGCCACAGCTGGTTCATGCCGGCCAGGACGTCGTCCTCGGTGCGGCCCGCGAGGGGCACCTGGAAGTTGTACTTGGGCTGGCCGGCGGAGAAGCCGCCCTCGGCCGCCTGCTCACGCCAGCCGAGCGAGCGGAGCTGCTCGGCCACGGCCAGCGCGGTGTCGTCGGTGTGGTCGGCCGGCACGTCGCCGAGCCGGGTGAGCACGTCGTCGGCGAGCGCGGCCTTGAGCGTGGCTGCCTCCCAGCGGCGGGTCACCAGCGCCGGCCCCATGCGGATGCCGAAGGCGCCGTTCGCCTTGAGGTGGGCGCTCATCGCCGCGAGCGCCTCGGGCACGTCGTGGCTCCAGTCCAGCACCGGGCCCTCCGGCAGGTAGGCCAGGTAGCGCTTGAGCTTGGGCACCTGGCGGTACAGCACGAGGCCGACACCGACGAGGTCGTCGCCGCGGAACCAGCCGATCGACTCGCCGCGCCACTCGGCCTTCACCGCCGCCCACGCCGGGGTCTGCAGGAAACTCGCCGAACCGCGCGCGGCGACGAACGCCAGGTGCTGTTCGGCTCCGATGGTCCGTACGTGCAAGGTCACGGCTCGAGGCTATCCAACGACATTTGTTAGGCTGGCCTAACGCAGTACCCCGGACGGCCTGGAGGCCGAGCCGGGCCGGGCCGCCAGGCGGCCGAAACCGGAGGGATCCTTGTGAAGACCTTTGTCGCGACCGTCCTCGGTCGCCGCGTCCTGACGCCGCACCTCGTCTCGATCACGCTGGGCGACATCAACGGCTGGGAGTCCACCGGCATCCCCGACGAGTACGTCCGCCTGCTGCTGCCGCCGCGTCCGGACGCCCCGGTCGTCCTGCCCGAGATCGGCGAGGACTGGTCGATCACGTACCCCGAGGGCGCCGAGGAGCTGGTGCCGCGGGTCTACACGATCTCCGACCACCGCATCGTCGACGGCCGGGTCCGCGTGGACGTCGACGTCGCGCTGCACGAACACGGGGTCGGCTCCGACTGGGCGCGCACGTGCGAGCCCGGCGACAAGGTCGGCCTGCTCGAGCCGCACGGCCTCTACCGCCCGCCGGCCGACGCCACGCGGCAGGTGCTCGTGTGTGATCTGACCGGAGTCCCGGCGCTCGCGCGGATCCTGCGCAGTCTCGAGCCCGGCATCCACGCCGACGTGCACGTGGTGGTCAAGGACGCGTCCGACGAGGTCCCGCTGCCGTCGGCCGGCGACGTGACGGTGCAGTGGCAGGTCGTCGAGAACGACCACGACATCCCCGAGGCCCTCGAGGCCGCCCTGCGCCAGCGCGACCTGCCCGCCGATCCGTCGGGCCGTTACGTCTGGCTCGCGGGCGAGGCGCGCGCCGGCCGTGCCGCGCGCAAGCTGCTGCGCCGCGGCCTCGGCTGGCCGCAGGCCTCCTTCTACACGTGCGGCTACTGGCAGATCGATGCCGAGAAGTGGAACGCGCGCTACGAGAAGGTCGCCGAGCAGGTGCAGGCGAAGGCCATGGCGGCCTACCAGCGCGCCGGCAAGGACGAGGGCGCCTACCTCGACGAGCTCGACGACATCTACGAGTCCGTCGGCCTCTGACCGACTTAACCGGGGAAACCGCCGACCTCAGGCGACCCAGGACGTGGGGCGGGCCGGGGTGATGAGCAGGGGCATGCCGGCCTCGGCGGGGGTGCGGTTGCCCTTCTTGTGGTGGCAGCGCAGGCACGCGGCGACGGCGTTCTCCCAGGTGAGGGTGCCGCCGCGCGAGCGGGGGATGATGGGGTCGACGGTCTCGGCCGAGCCACCGCAGTAGGCGCAGCGGCGGTCGCGGGC
>JBEVDF010000212.1:0-3929 GCA_040514145.1 Aeromicrobium sp. | reverse complement strand
AGCGTGCGCGGGATGGGCGTGGCCGACATGCTCAGCACGTCGACGGCGGCGCGCAGCTGCTTGAGCGCCTCCTTGTGCTGGACGCCGAAGCGCTGCTCCTCGTCGACGATCACCAGCCCGAGCTCCTTGAACCGGGTGGTCGGCTGCAGCAGCCGGTGGGTGCCGACGACGAGGTCGACCGAGCCGTCCTCGAGACCGGCGAGCGCCTCGCGCGACTCGGCGTCGGTCTGGAACCGCGACAGCGACCTGATCGTCACGGGGAACTGCCCGAACCGCTCCTCGAACGTGGCCGTGTGCTGCTGGACCAGCAGCGTCGTGGGCACCAGGACGATGACCTGCATGCCGTCCTGGATGGCCTTGAACGCCGCGCGCACGGCGATCTCGGTCTTGCCGTAGCCGACGTCGCCGCAGATCAGGCGGTCCATCGGGACCTCGCGCTCCATGTCGCGCTTGACCTCGTCGATCGTGGCCAGCTGGTCGGGCGTCTCGACGTGGGCGAAGGCGTCCTCGAGCTCGGCCTGCCAGGGCGTGTCGGGGCCGAAGGCGTGGCCCTTCGTGGACTGGCGCGCCGCATAGAGCTTGATCAGCTCGTCGGCGATCTGGCGCACGGCCTTGCGGGCCCTGGACTTGCGGTTCGACCAGTCGCCGCCGCCGAGGCGATCGAGCGTCGGCGACTCGCCGCCGACGTAGCGGCTGACCTGGTCGAGCTGGTCCATCGGGACGAACAGCCGGTCGGCGGGCTGGCCGCGCTTGCTGGGCGCGTACTCCAGCACGAGGTACTCGCGGGCCGCGCCGTGGACGACGCGGTTGACCAGCTCGACGTAGCGGGCGACACCGTGCTGCTCGTGCACCACCGCGTCGCCGGGCTTGAGCTCGAGCGGGTCGATCTGCCGGCGGCGCCGCACGGGCATCGACTTCTGGGGGCGCTCG
This sequence comes from Aeromicrobium sp., assembly GCA_040514145.1. Taxonomy (GTDB): domain Bacteria; phylum Actinomycetota; class Actinomycetes; order Propionibacteriales; family Nocardioidaceae; genus Aeromicrobium. The sequence continues at coordinate 2,999 of JBEVDF010000212.1, read as the reverse complement.
GCGGCCCGCTGGCCGACCAGGTCGTCGCGGGTGAGCAGGACGAGGCCGAGGGAGTCCGAGACGAATCCGTGCGCGATCTCGGCGCAGATGATCTGGACGACGCCGCGCTCGATCCCGTCGGAGCCGTCGGCCCGGTCGACGATGGCGCTGGGGACGTCGTGCTCGGCGAGCCACTCCACGGTGCGCTGCGCCTGACCGTGCGCCGGGGCCACGAGCACGAGGTGGCGGCCCGCGGCGCGCCAGGTGGCGATGTCGGCGTACGCCGCCTCGGTGTCGCCGCGGTACTGCGGTGCCGGCTCGGCGTCGACGACGTGCGACGCGTCGAGCGCGAAGGAGGAGACCTCGCCCCAGCCCAGCCCGAGCTGCGCGACGTGCTGCCGGACGTCGTCGAGCTCGTGGAATCCCGCGGAGCCGAGATCGATCGGGCTCTCGCCACCCCCGGCGGCGGTGGCCCACGACGCGGCGAGGAACTCCTCGCTGGTGGCGAACAGGTCGGCGGCGCGCGCCTTGATCCGCTCGGGCTCTGACGTCACGATGGTCGATCCCGGCGGGAGCAGGTCGACGAACAGCTCCATCTCGCCGGCCAGCACGGGCGCGAGCGACTCCATCCCCTCGACGGCGTGGCCTTCGGAGAGCTTGGTGAAGAGCTCGGCCAGCGACGGGTGACTCACGGCGTACCGCGCGGCGGCGGCGCGCACCTCGTCCGTGAGCAGCAGCTCGCGGCACGGCGGCGCCCAGAGTCGGTCGACGGGCTCGAGGGTGCGCTGGTCGGCCACGGCGAAGCGGCGGATCTCGTCGACCGTGTCGCCCCAGAACTCCACGCGCAGCGGGTGGTCCTCGGTGGGCGGGAAGACGTCGACGATGCCACCGCGGACGGCGAACTCGCCGCGCCGCTCGACCAGGTCGACACGGGTGTAGGCGGCCGCGGCCAGGCGGGCGACGATGTCGTCCAGCTCGACGTCCTGGCCGGCGTGCAGCTCGACCGGCTCGAGGTCGGCCAGGCCCTTGACCTGGGGCTGCAGGATCGAACGGATCGGCGCGACCACGACCTTCGGGCGCTCGTCACCGCCGTGCACGACGCGGCGCAGCACGGCGAGCCGCCGCCCGACCGTGTCGGAGCGCGGGGACAGGCGCTCGTGCGGCAGCGTCTCCCACGCGGGGAACGAGGCGACGTTCTCGGGCCCGATCAGCGCGCCGACCGCGGCGGCCAGGTCGTCGGCCTCGCGCTCGGTGGCGGTGACGGCCACGACGACGGACTCGTCGCCGGACAGGGCCGCGGCGACGAAGGGATGGAACGCGGGAGGAGCCGTCAGCTGCGCCGTCGCGGCGCCGCCGCGCAGGGCGGAGGCGAACTCGGCGAGGTGGGGCTCTGCGGCGACCGCCGCCGTCAATTCAGGTTGTGCCATGGCCCGTCAAGCCTACGGGCAGCACCCGCGCACGACCCGTCGGGAGAGCCGCCTCAGGACGGAGGGTGACCCGTCGGCCAGCGCAGGGCCGTGACCATGGCGACCGCGTGGTCCTGCTCGTGTGAGAGCGAGAGCGACCACGAGGTCAGCCCGGTCTCCTGCGCGTGGTCGGCGGCGGCGCCCGCGAGCTCGAGCCGCGGCACTCCCCCGGCGTCGCGGAGCACCTCGATCGAGAGCGGGTCGAAGCGGTCGAATCCGCCCTCGAGGACCTTCATCGTGGCCTCCTTGGCCGCCCACCGGGCCGCGAGCCGCTCGGCCCGCCCCGCGCAGTAGGCCAGCTCGCCCTCGGTCCAGTACTTGTGCAGGAAGCGCGGGCCCGACCGCTCCACGGCGGCCCGGATGCGGGCGACCGACACGATGTCGACCCCGCACGCGACGCCCGGCGTCACGGCCGGTTCGCCGACGCCACCGCGGCCAGGAAGCTGTGGGCCGCGACGATGCTGCCGGCCTCGTTCAGGTGACCCGGGTCGCGGGCGTACCCGTCGTAGAGGGCGTAGAAGGTCTGGCCGTCCTCGGTGGCGGCCACGCGCTCGCCCGCGGGGGTGGTCGACTGCATCGCGGCGATGTCCCACAGCTCTGCGGGCTGCGAGAACTCGGCGCGCACCATCTGGTTGTAGCGCTCGCGGGCGATGTTGTTCTCGTTCGCGAGGCCGTCGTCGCGCCCGATCGCCTTCTTGATCCAGCCCTTCCAGGTGCGCCGCGTCGTGACGGGCTCGGTGGTGGCGATGAAGGCGGTGTCGGGGTAGGCCTCCTGCAGGGAGCGCAGGGTGTCGCGGTAGGCCGCGAAGACCTCGTCGAGGTCGGAGGACGCCCACAGGTCGATGTAGCAGAGCTTGAACACGACGACGTCGGCCTGCTCGCCGACGCCGGCGCGGACCACGGAGTCGAACTCCTTGATCTTGCCCAGCGGGTCGCCGTTCGTGCCCACGTGCATGTGGGTGATGCCGGGACCGGCCACCGTGGTGGCCTCGGTGACCTCGGGCGCGGGCAGGCCCTCCTGCTCGTGGATGAGGCCGATGCCCCGCAACACGTCGTCGCCCACCGACTGGTGCGCGAAGAAGACCTTGGTGCCTGCCAGGGATTCCATGTCGGCCTCGCTCGCCTCGACCGGGGTGAAGGGTTCGCCGGCGACCTCGTCGACATCGGCCGCGACGGCGATGCCCACGCCCGCGGCGAGAGCGCCCACGGCCAGCAGCGCCGCCAGGATGACCCAGGCCTTGCGCATCGTCGAACTCCTCTCGCTGGGCGGTATCACCAGGGAGCCGCGGGACTCGTGGGAGATACGATCAGGTGCCCCGATCGTAGCGTCCCGCCATTGCCGCAATCGCGCGAATTTGCCGTTATTCGACTGATACTGTCCGGACACCGGGGAGGTCAACCCCGGGCTGGCATCGGCAGAGGTGACAGAAGATGAAGGAGTGCCCATGGCCGCGCGAGATGACCTGGTGACCGAGCTGCGCGAGTTGATCCTCGGAGAGCTCATCCCCCTCGATCCGGACGAGCTGAGGGACGACTCCCCGCTGGTGGACGACG
>JBEVDF010000132.1:0-8843 GCA_040514145.1 Aeromicrobium sp. | reverse complement strand
GCTGGCCGACGACAACCGCGCCGACCTGATCTACGAGAAGTCCGACCTGCTGGCGCCGCTGCTGCCCGGCATGGTCGAGCCGCCGCACGCGATGCTGATCAGCGACGACCACACGGACTACTACCGCGGCAAGTCGCTGCCCATCGTCGAGACCACGAGTGGCCCGGAGGTGGACTCGTGACGGCGTTCTGGATCCTCGCCCCGGTGATGGTGCTGGCGGCGATCGGGCTCATCTTCGCCCGCAAGGCCGTGCACGCGGCGCTGTGCCTGGCGGTCGTGATGATCTGCCTGGCGATGCTCTACGCGGCGCAGGGCGCCCCGTTCCTGTTCGCGGTGCAGATCATCGTCTACACCGGCGCGATCATGATGCTGTTCCTCTTCGTGCTGATGCTCGTGGGCGTCGAGACCACCGACTCGGTCGTGGAGACGATCAAGGGTCACCGGGCCGCGGCCGCGATCGTGGGCATCCTGTTCGCGCTCGTGCTCACCACCGCGATCGCCCAGTCGGTGTCCGCGGCGGTCGTGGGCCTCGGGGAGGCGAACGCCAACGGCAACGTGCACGGTCTGGCCTCGCTGCTGTTCACCGAGTACGTGCTCGCCTTCGAGTTCACCGCCGCGCTGATGATCGTCGCCGTCCTCGGCGCCATGGTGCTGGCCCACCGCGAGCGCCTCGTCGACCCGCCCACGCAGGCCGAGCTGCAGGCACGCCGCATGCGCGACTACGCCGAGACCGGCAAGCACCCGGGCAACGCGCCCACCCCCGGCGTCTTCGCCCGGCACAACGCCGTCGACACGCCGGCCCTGCTGCCCGACGGCACCCCGCTGCCCGAGTCGGTGCCCGGCACGCTCGTGTCGCGCCACCAGTTCGAGGTGCACGACGCCGCGGACGTCACCCGCGTGGTGGGCGAGATCTCGGCGAGCGACATCGATCCCGACGAACGGCCGGTCACCACCGAGAAGCCCGACGTCCCGGAGTCCGGCACCGACGAGGAGGACCGCGCATGACCGAGTACCTCACCCTGTCGATGCTGCTGTTCTCGATCGGCGCGGTCGGCGTGCTCGTGCGCCGCAACGCGATCGTCGTGTTCATGTGCGTCGAGCTGATGCTGAACGCGACGAACCTCGCGTTCGTCTCCTTCGCCCGCCAGCACGGCAACCTCGACGGTCAGGTCGCGGCGTTCTTCGTCATGGTCGTCGCCGCCGCCGAGGTCACCATCGGCCTGGCCATCATCGTGTCCATCTACCGCACGCGTCGGACGACTTCGGTCGACGAGGCGAACCTGCTGAAGGCCTGAGGGAGACGTCGTGCTGGAACTGTCCTGGCTGCTCATTGCCATCCCACTGGCGGGCGCCGCGCTCCTGCTGACCTGGGGCAAGGAGTCCGATCGCTTCGGTCACCTGATCGCCACCGCCTGCTCGGCCGCGTCGTTCGTGCTCGGCCTGGTCATGTTCATCCAACTGGCCGGCCGCGACCCCGAGGACCGCTCGGTCACCGAGACCCTCGGCACCTGGATCGACGCCGGCGCGTTCCACGTGGAGTTCTCCTTCACGTTCGACACGCTCTCGAGCCTGTTCGTCCTGCTGATCACCGGCGTCGGCACGCTGATCCACGTGTACTCGATCGGGTACATGGCGCACGACCCGCGGCGCCGCCGGTTCTTCGCGTTCCTCAACCTGTTCATCGCCGCGATGCTCACGCTCGTCCTTGCCGCCGACTACCTCGTGCTGTTCCTCGGGTGGGAGGGCGTCGGCCTGGCGTCCTACCTGCTGATCGGGTTCTGGCAGCACAAGCCGTCGGCAGCCGCCGCCGCCAAGAAGGCCTTCGTGCTCAACCGCGTCGGCGACCTCGGCATGGCGCTGGCCATCATGACGATGTTCGCCTGGTTCGGCACCACCTCGATCGCTGCGGTCAACGCGCAGGTCCACTCGGTCTCGGGCAACGTGGCCACGGCGCTCGGCCTGCTCCTGCTGCTGGGTGCGTGCGGCAAGTCCGCGCAGTTCCCGCTGCAGGCCTGGCTGCTCGACGCGATGGAGGGCCCCACGCCGGTCTCGGCGCTCATCCACGCGGCCACGATGGTCACGGCGGGCGTCTACCTGGTCGTGCGCTCGCACGACGTGTTCGACGCCTCGCCCACCGCCCGCAACTTCGTCATCGCGGTCGGCTTCATCACGCTGTTGGCCGGCGCCTGGATCGGCTGCACGAAGGACGACATCAAGAAGGCGCTCGCCGGCTCCACGATGAGCCAGATCGGCTACATGATGCTCGCGGCGGGCCTCGGCCCGGCGGGCTACGCCTTCGCGATCTTCCACCTGCTGACCCACGGCTTCTTCAAGGCCAACATGTTCCTCGGCGCCGGCTCGGTCATGCACGGCATGAACGACGACGTCGACATGCGCCACTACGGCGGGCTGAGCAAGGCCATGCCGATCACGTTCTACACGTTCGGCATCGGCTACCTGGCGATCCTGGGCTTCCCCGGCACCTCGGGCTTCTTCTCCAAGGACAAGATCATCGAGGCGGCGCTGGGCCACAACATCTGGGTGGGCCTGGCGGCGCTCCTCGGCGCGGGCATCACCGCGTTCTACATGACGCGCCTCATGCTGATGACGTTCTTCGGCCAGAAGCGCTGGCGCGAGGGCGTCCACCCGCACGAGTCGCCCGCCGTGATGACCGTCCCGCTCGTGATCCTCGCGGCCCTGTCGCTGCTGGCCGGCGTGATGGCCCTCGGCGACTGGATCGAGGAGTGGCTCGAGCCGGCCACCGGCCATCCCGTGCACCACGAGCTCGCCGTCCCGATCTGGGTCGTCACCGTGATCGTGCTGGTCGTCGTGGCCGCGGGCGTCGCGCTCGCCTGGGTCCTCTACGGTCGCCGCGAGATCGCCGACACCGCCCCCGCGGACTCCGAGGTCTCGGTCTTCACCCGGGCCGGCCGCGCCGAGCTCTACGGCAACAACGTGAACGATGCGCTCGTGGGCCGCCCCGCGACCCACCTGACCCGCGCCCTGGTGTGGGCCGACGCGAAGGTCATCGACGGCCTCGTGTCGGGGTCGGCCGACCGCATCGGTGAAATCTCCGGCGAGCTGCGCAAGCCGCAGACCGGCTTTGTCCGTTCCTACGCACTGATGGTGCTCGGAGGTGCTCTCGTGGTCCTGCTGGGCCTGCTGGCGGTGACGCTCGCATGATGCTGTCCCTGCTGATCGCCGTTCCCCTCCTGGGGTCAATCGTGGTCGCGCTCCTGCCGCGTTCGGCCGACGGCCTGCTGCCGCGGTACGTCGCGTTCGGCGTCTCGGTGCTGACCCTCGTGATGTCGCTCGCGCTGCTGAGCCGTTTCGACATCGACAGCGGCGGCTACCAGCTGACCGAGGACTACGAGTGGATCGGTGCGATCGGGGCCCACTGGGCGCTCGGCGTCAACGGCATCGGCCTGACGATGATCTTCCTGACCACGGTGCTGGTCCCGATCGTCCTGGCGGCCTCGTGGCGCGACAAGGAGCACGACCCGGCGGGGACGAACTCCTACTTCGCGCTGATGCTCGTCCTCGAGGCGCTCGCGATCGGCGTGTTCGCCGCCACCGACGTCTTCACGTTCTACGTCTTGTTCGAGGCCACGCTGATCCCGATCTACTTCCTGATCGGCGGCCACGGCACGGGCCAGCGCAGCTATGCGGCGGTCAAGTTCCTGGTCTACAACCTCGTCGGCGGCCTGCTGATGCTCGCGTCGGTCGTGGGCCTGTACGTGCTGTCCACGCAGCAGGGCGGCGCGACCTTCCTGCACGCCGACCTGATGAACCTCGAGATGTCGCAGTCCACCGAGCGACTGCTGTTCCTGGGCTTCTTCATCGCCTTCGCGATCAAGGCGCCGCTGTGGCCGCTGCACACGTGGCTGCCCGACGCGGCCGGCTCGGCGACCCCGGGCACCTCGGTGCTGATGGTCAGCGTGATCGACAAGATCGGCACGTTCGGCATGATCCGCTGGTGTCTCGAGCTGTTCCCCGGCGCCTCGGAGTGGGCCAGCCCGGTCGTGCTCGTCCTCGCGGTGATCAGCATCCTCTACGGCGCGCTGCTCGCGATCGGCCAGGACGACCTGCGCCGCCTCATCGCGCTGACGTCGGTCTCGCACTTCGGCTTCATCATCATGGGCATCTTCGCCTTCAGCTCGGTGTCCATGACGGGCTCGGTGCTCTACATGTTCAACCACGGCCTCTCCACGGCCGTGCTGTTCCTCGTCGCGGGCATGATGATCACGCGCCGCGGCTCGGCCCGCATCAGCGACTTCGGTGGCGTCCAGAAGGTCGCACCCGTGCTGTCGGGCGTGCTGCTGGTCGGCGGCCTGTCCAGCCTCTCGCTGCCGGGCCTGGCGCCGTTCATCTCGGAGTTCCTCGTGCTCGCGGGCACGTTCACGCGCTCGATCCCGATCGCCACCGCCGCCACCTTGGGCATCGTCCTGGCCGCCGTCTACATCCTGCTGATGTACCAGCGCACCATGACCGGCCCGCTCAACGAGGGGACGGCCGGGTTCACCGACCTGTCGCGTCGTGAGGTCGGCTCGCTGACCCCGGCGCTCGTGCTGATCATCGGCCTGGGCTTCGTGCCCCAGCCGCTGCTGGCGGTCATCGATCCCGCGGTCGAGCCCGTGATGTCCACCGTGGGGGTCGGCGACCCGCCGCAGCGCGCGCCCATCGACCTCGCAGACCAGACGGAAGGAGACCACGAATGATCGGCGCACTCTCCTCCGTCCTGGCCACCGCCGGCCCCGACATCCCCGCGGCGGACCTGGACTACCGCCAGCTGTCGCCGCTGATCGCGGTCGCCGCGGTCGCGATGATCGGTCTGGTCGTCGAGGTCGTCGTGCCCCGCCGCGCGCGGTTCATCACGCAGTCCGTCGTGGCCGTGCTCGGCTCGCTGGTCGCGCTCGGCCTCACCGTGTGGGTCTACCTGGGCCTCGAGGAGGTCCCCGAGGCCCGCTGGCCCGCCCTGGGTGGCACCGGGGCCGAGGGTGCCGTCGCGGTCGACGGCCCCGGAGTCCTGACCTGGGGACTCCTGCTCGTGTTCGCCGTGCTGTCGTTCCTGATGTTCGCCGAGCGAGCCCACGAGCGCGGCCTGAGCGACTTCATCGGCCGCGCGGCCGACGCCCCGGGCTCGCCCGGCGAGGCCGAGGCCACCGCGGCGCGCCTGGAGCACACCGAGGTCTACCCGCTCGCGGTGTTCGCGCTCTCGGGCATGATGCTCTTCGCGGTCTCCAACGACCTCATCACGATGTTCGTGGCCCTCGAGGTGCTGAGCCTGCCGCTGTACGTCCTGTGCGGCGTGGCCCGTCGCCGTCGCCTGCTCAGCCAGGAAGCGGCCATGAAGTACTTCCTGCTGGGCGCGTTCGCGTCGGCGTTCTTCCTCTACGGCGCCGCGCTGGCCTACGGCTACGCGGGCAGCCTGAACCTCACCGAGATCGACACCGCGATCTCGGCGCGCAGCGACGAGACCCCGATCCTGCTGGCCGCCATCGGCCTGCTGCTGGTGGGACTGCTGTTCAAGGTGGGCGCCGTGCCGTTCCACAGTTGGACCCCCGACGTCTACCAGGGCGCTCCGACGCCGGTCACGGCCTTCATGGCCGCGGCCACCAAGGCGGCCGCGTTCATCGCGATGATGCGCGTGCTGTTCGTCGCCTTCGGCGGCGCGTCGTGGGACTGGCGCCCGATCCTGTGGGTCGTGGCCGTGCTGACGATGATCGTGGGCTCGGTCGTCGCGATCAGCCAGACCGACGTCAAGCGCATGCTGGCGTACTCCTCGATCGCGCACGCCGGCTTCCTCACCGTCGGCCTCTCGGGCGCGTACCTGGGGCAGGAGGAGGGCCTGGCGATCACGTCGGTCTCCTCGGTGCTGTTCTACCTGCTCGCCTACGGCGTGGCCACGATCGGTGCGTTCGCGATCGTCACGGTCGTGCGCGACTCCGCCGGCGAGACCACCCACCTGTCGAAGTGGGCGGGCTTGGGCAAGGAGTCCCCGCTGCTGGCCGGTTCGTTCGCGGTCTTCATGCTGTCCTTCGCGGGCATCCCGCTCACGGCAGGCTTCATCGGCAAGTGGGCCGTGTTCAGCGCCGCCTGGGGCGGCGGAGCCTGGCTGCTGGTGGTCATCGGCGTCCTGTGCAGTGCGATCGCGGCCTACTTCTACGTCCGCGTCATCGTGCTGATGTTCTTCACCGATCCCGTCGGTGACGGGCCGACCGTGGCTGTCGCGGGCGTGCCGACTACGGTGGTCATTGCCTTGGCCGTGATCACGACGGTCGTGCTCGGCCTCCTGCCGGGCCCGATGCTGGATCTGGCCCAGAACGCCGGCGCCTTCGTGCGCTAGCGGGCATGTCGTCGGCGGTCGTGGGAAGGAAGTGGGACGTGGCCAGCGTCGGGTCGTTCGAGGATGCCGCGTTGGAGCAGCGCGTCTCCGCGGGGGTGCAGCAGGTCGAGGACCTGCTGATCACGTCCGCCCACAGCCCGGAGCCGCTGGTCGCCGAGGCCTCCTCGCACCTGTTGCAGGCCGGTGGCAAGCGCTTCCGTCCGCTGCTCACGGTGCTGTGTGCCGAGTTCGGTGACCCCACGCACCCCGACATCGTCCCCGCGGCCGTGGTGGTCGAGCTGACCCACCTGGCGACGCTGTACCACGACGACGTGATGGACGAGGCGTCGATGCGTCGCGGTGCGCCCAGCGCGAACGCGCGCTGGGACAACTCCGTCGCGATCCTCGTCGGTGACTTCCTCTTCGCGCGGGCCTCCTCGCTGGTGGCCGACCTCGGGCCCGAGGCTGTCCGCATCCAGGCCGAGACGTTCGCCCGGCTCGTGCACGGACAGCTGCGCGAGACGCTGGGCCCCGGCCCGGACGACGACCCGCTCGAGCACTACCTCTCGGTCGTGGCCGACAAGACCGGCTCGCTCATCGCCACCGCCGCGCGCTTCGGCGCGATGATGTCCGGCGCCGGCGACGACGTCGAGGCCACGCTGCTGGAGTTCGGCGAGCGGATCGGCGTGGCGTTCCAGCTGGCCGACGACATCATCGACGTCGCCAGCGACGCCGACGACTCGGGCAAGGTGCCCGGCACCGACCTGCGCGAGGGCGTGCCGACCCTGCCCACGCTCCTGGTGCAGTCGAACCCGGTCGCCGGCGACGAGCGGCTGCGCGACCTGCTCTCGGGTCCCATCGAGGACGAGGACGACGTCCAGTGGGTCATCCGTGCGCTGCGCGAGCACCCGGCGATGGACGAGGCGCGCGCCTACGTCCGGGCCGAGGCCGATGCCGCCCGCGCCCTGCTCGACAAGCTGCCCGCGGGCTCCGCCCGTGATGCGCTCGACGACATCTGCACCCGCTCCACCCAGCGCCTCGGCTAGTGGGTCGGACGCGCTCGCTCCGCTTCGCGCTCACTCCCGGCTCCGCCGGGCCGACCCCCGCGTCGCTTCGCTCCGCCCTGGTGACGGCGGCCTGACAGGTCGTCAGATCGCGGTGGACTCCGCGGCGCACTCGTCGGCGACCCGCTTGGCCCGGCGCCGGGTGCTCATCGCGTCGAACGTGAAGATCACGAGCGCGGCCCACACGATCACGAAGCCGATCCACCGGGCGGTGCTCATCTCCTCGCCGAAGATCGTCAGCCCAAAGATGAACTGCAGGATCGGCCCGAGGTATTGCAGGATGCCGATGGTGGTCATCGTCAGGCGGGTCGCTGCGGCGCCGAACAGCAGCAGCGGGATCCCCGTGACCACGCCGGTGCCCATCAGCAGCACCGTGTTCAGGGTGCCCTCGTGCCCGAAGGCCATGGTGCCGCTCATCCCGAGGAACACCAGGTAGGCGATCGCGAACGGCGTGAGGATCGTCGTCTCCACCGACAGGGCCTCGATCGTGCCGAGGTTGGCGCGCTTCTTCAGGAACCCGTAGGTGGCGAAGCTGGTGGCCAGGACGAGCGCGACCCACGGGGGCCGGCCGTAGTCGACCGTCAGGACGACCACCGCGAGGATGCCCAGGCCCACGGCCACCCACTGCAGTCGCCGCAGGTTCTCACCCAACAGGAAGACCCCCAGCAGCACGGTCATCAGCGGGTTGATGAAGTAGCCCAGGCTCGTCTCGATCACGTGGCCGTTCGTGACGCCCCAGATGAAGGCGCCCCAGTTGACGGTGATGACGACCGAGGCCATCGCCAGCGGCACCATGAGCCGGCGTTGTCCGAGGATCGACCGGTACGCGCCCCATTTGCGGGTGAGGGTCAGCAGGCCGACGCAGAAGACGAGGGTCCACACGACGCGGTGGGCCAGCACCTCGATGGCCGACGCCGGATCGAGCAACGGCCAGTAGAGCGGGAAGAACCCCCAGCAGAGGTAGGCCGCCGTGCCGTAGATCAGCCCGGCCTTGGAGTCGGTGTTGGTGGTCGCCACGTGCTAACTCAACACCCTTTCCTGTGCCCTCCTTCCCCCTGGGTCACCCTAGAGTCGGTGCATGGGGGTGCGCCGACGGTTCCTGCTGCTGCTCTGGCTGCGGTGGCTGGCCACCGGCCTGCTCATGCCGGTCTCGCTGCTGCTGCCGCTGGAGCGCGGCCTCACGATCGCCGAGATCGGCATCGCGATGGCGGCGCAGGGGATCGTCGTGATCGTCATGGAGGTCCCCAGCGGCGCGCTGGCCGACTCCTGGGGACGTCGGCCGGTCTTCATCGCCTCGGCCGTCGCCGCGATCGCGGCCTACGCGCTCACGCTCGTGGCGCAGTCGGTGCTGGCGTTCGCGCTCGCCTGGGCGGTCAGCGGACTCTTCCGCGCGCTCGACAGCGGAGCGCTGGAGTCGTGGTTCGTCGACGCCGAGAACGCGCGCGGGGCCGCCG
>JBEVDF010000128.1:0-4404 GCA_040514145.1 Aeromicrobium sp. | reverse complement strand
CCTATGCCCGCGCCCCGACACGTGCCGTCGCCACCGACGACGAAGCCGCGGAGCCCCCGGGGGACTCCGCGGCGTCGGTGCGGTGGTGATCAGCCGCAGAGCTCGTCGAGCTTCTCGCCCTTGTTCTGGATGTCGGAGGAGAGCGTGCTCATCTTCTCGGACACCTTCTGCAGCTTGGCGCTGTCCTCGCCGGCCGCCTTGAGGTCGGCGAAGGCGTCCTTGAGCTTCTCGAACTCGGCCGCGAGCTCGCCGATGGTGTCCTTGACCTCCTGGTTGTCCAGCTTCTTCTGCGTCTTCTCCAGCGCGTCGCCCATCGAGGAGATCGTCTCGGCGGCCTGGTCGTTGTCGCTGGGGTCGATGCCGCTCAGGTCACCCATCGCGTCCTTGACCTCCGTCTCGGCCACCTTGCAGGCGTCCTCGACGGACTGGCCGCCACCACAGGCGGTGAGTCCGAAGGACAGGACCACGGCAGCGAGTGCGGTGGCAGGCGTGCGAACGTTCATGATTCCCCCTCGTTGGTGCGGCGCCGCCGAAACGGCAGCCGCGTTCTCGGGAATCGTGTCACGCGAGGGCGTCCTGTGCGTGCCGGGCCCGTCGCGAAACGGCGCCCGCCCCCCCGGAATCGGGGGGCGGGAGGCGGTGTCAGCGACCGAAGCGGCGCAGTCGCAGCGAGTTCGTCACGACGAACACCGAGCTGGCGGCCATCGCGAAGCCCGCGATCATCGGGCTGAGGAAGCCCAGGGCGGCCAGCGGGATCGCGGCGACGTTGTACGCGAACGCCCAGAACAGGTTGCCCTTGATCGTGCGCAGCGTGGCCCGCGACAGCTCGACCGCGGTGACGGCGGTGGCCAGGTCGCCGTGCACGAGCGTGAGGTCGCTCGCGGCGATCGCCACGTCGGTGCCGGTGCCCATCGCGATCCCGAGGTCGGCCCCGGCGAGCGCCGCGGCGTCGTTGACGCCGTCGCCGACCATCGCCACGACGCGGCCCTGCTCGCGCAGGTCGCGCACGACGTCGAGCTTGTCCTGCGGGGTCACGTCGGCGTGCACGCGGTCGATGCCCACCTCGGCCGCCACGGCCGCGGCCACCCGCTCGTTGTCGCCGGTCAGCAAGATGGGCTCCAGGCCCAGGCGCCGCAGGTCGGCGACGGCCTGGCGCGAGGACTCCTTCACCCGGTCGGCCACGGTGATCGTGCCGAGGACCTCGCCGTCGCGGGAGACCGCGATGACGGTGCCGGTGCGGTCGGGCCGGTCCTCGGCACCGATCCAGCCCGGCCGCCCCGCGCGGACGACGTGGCCGTCGACCAAACCCTCCACGCCCTGTCCCGCGTGGTTGCGGAACTCCGAGACCGGGAGGGGCTCGGCGAGGGCGGTGATCGCCCGCGCCACGGGATGCTCCGAGGCCGCCTCGACCGACGCGGCCAGCCGGCGCAGTGCGTCGGCGTCGGCACCCGGGGCGGGGTCGACGTGCGCGACCGTCATCGTGCCGGTGGTGATCGTTCCGGTCTTGTCCAGCACGATCGTGTCGATCGCCCGGGTGGACTCCAGCACCTGCGGGCCCTTGATGAGGATGCCCAGCTGGGCGCCGCGACCCGTGCCCACCATCAGGGCGGTGGGCGTGGCCAGCCCCAGCGCACACGGGCAGGCGATGATCAGCACCGCCACGGCGGCCTCGAACGCGCCGATGCCGGGCGAGACGAGCAGCCACACGAGCAGGGTGACCGCGGAGATCGCGATGACGCCCGGGACGAACCAGGCGGAGATGCGGTCGGCGAGCCGCTGCACCTCGGCCTTGCCCTCCTGGGCCTCCTCGACGAGGCGGGCCATCTGGGCCAGCTGGGTGTCCTGGCCGACCGCGGTGGCGCGGACCACGAGCCGGCCCGACTGGTTGACCGTGGCTCCGGTGACGGTGTCGCCCGTGGCGACGTCGACCGGGACGGACTCGCCCGTCAGCATCGACTCGTCCACCGCCGAGGCACCGTCGATCACGGCGCCGTCGGTGGCGATCTTCTCGCCGGGACGCACGACGAACGTGTCGCCCGCGTGGAGCTGCCCGATCGGCACCTCGACCTCGCGGCCGTCGCGCAGGAGCGTGACCTGCTTGGCGCCGAGGTCCATCAGGGCGCGCAGGGCGGCGCTCGACCGGCCCTTCGCCGTGGCCTCGAGGTAGTGGCCGGCCAGGATGAACGTGGTCACCGCGGCGGCCGTCTCGAAGTAGTAGTGCCCGTGCTCGACGCCGTGGCCCGTGACGCCGATCCACAGCTGGACCAGCGACCAGGCGTACGCGGCGGTGACGCCCATGCTGATGAGCGTGTCCATCGTGGCCGCGCCGTGGCGCAGGTTGAGGACCGCCGACCAGTGGAACGGGTAGGCGCACCAGAGGACGACGGGCGTCGTCAGGGCCAGCGCGACCCAGGGCCACCCCGTGAACTGCAGGCCCGGGACCATCGAGATCGCCAGGACGGGCAGCGTCAGGATCGTGGCGACGATCAGGCGCCGGCGCATCGACTCGGCCGAGTGCAGGCCGCCGTGCGCGGCGTGGGCGTCGTGACCGGCGTGCGGGTCGTGGACCTGCGCGGTGTACCCGGTCTTCTCGACCGTCTGCACCAGCTCCTGCGGGTCCACGCCGTGGTGCGCGTGGACCGTGGCCTTCTCGGTGGCGTAGTTGACCGTGGCCTCCACGCCGTCGAGCCGGTTGAGCTTCTTCTCGATGCGCGCGGCGCACGACGTGCAGCTCATGCCGCCGATGTCGAGCCGGTACGTGGTGGTCGGCTCGGCCTCGGTCTCGTGGGTGGTCATCAGGCCAGCGGCAGGTCGCGCGGACCCGCCAGGGCGTAGCCGGCCTCGTCCACGGCGGCCGCGACCGCGGCGTCGTCGAGCGGGGCCGTGCTGGTGACGGTGACCGCGCCGGAGGCCACGTCGACCGCGACGTCCTCGACGCCGGGCAGGGTGGAGATCTCCTCGGTGACGGCGGCGGCGCAGTGGCCGCAGGTCATGCCGTTGACGGTGTAGGTGGTGGTGCTCACGCTCAACTCCTCACGAGACGCGCGATGGCGTCGGACGCTTCCTTGATCTTCAGGTCGGCCTCGGGGCCGCCCTTGGCCGCAGCGTCGGCGACGCAGTGGGCCAGGTGCTCGTCGAGCAGCTTGAGGGCCACGGCCTCGAGGGCCTTGGTGGTCGCGCTGATCTGGGTCAGCACGTCGATGCAGTAGGTGTCGGACTCGACCATGCGGTTGATCCCGCGGACCTGACCCTCGATCCGCGCCAGCCGCTTCAGGACGGCCGCCTTGTCCTCGGCGTATCCGGGGTGCGTATGGCTCATGCCGTCACTATACCCCTAGGGGGTACGGGTACCAAGTGGTGCGGGCGACGGGGTATGGGCCATGCGGCGAACGAAGGTCGAGCGGCCTGACCTAGAGTCCGATCCATGAGCGAGATCCCCGGCCTGGACGGAGTGCTCGGCGTCGAGCACGTCGAGCTGACCCCCGAGAAGGTGGTGGTGCGCTTCACCATCACCGACCGCCACCTGCAGCCCTTCGGCATCCCGCACGGCGGCATCTACTGCGCCGTCCACGAGTCGACCGCCAGCATGGCGGGCCAGATCTGGCTCGGCACGAAGGGCGTCGTCGTCGGCACGAACAACTCCACCGACTTCCTGCGCCAGGCGCGCAACGGCGACACGATCACCACCACGGCGACGCCGATCCACCGCGGTCGCACGCAGCAGCTGTGGCACCTGGACTCGGTCAATCAGGACGGCAAGCTCATCGCGCAGGGCCAGGTGCGCCTGGCGAACCTCGACCAGGAGGTCCCGCCCGAGGCGATCGAGGCGATGAAGGGCAACCTCCCGGGCTGAGGCGTCCGCGATGGACGAGATCGGGAGAACTGGCGCGAGCCGCTAGGATGAAGGAGTCCGCGCGCGACTGGCGTTGAGGTGGCTACCACCAGGGAGCCGTGGACAGCACGACTTACGGGACCGTTCGCCTGGGCCCCGCGTCAGCCCGATCGACCGCTGACCCGGAGGCCCCACACGATGACGATGATGAGCATGAGCTTCGACGTTCACGAACCGATGACCACGATCGACGACCAGGACGTCAAGGTCCTGCTCCTCGAGAACATCCACACCGACGGCGCGGACTTCCTGCGCAACAAGGGCTACCAGGTGGAGACGCGCAGCGCCGCGCTCACCGAGGACGAGCTCATCGAGGCGATCAAGGGCGTCCACCTCCTGGGCATCCGCTCCACGACCTACATCACCGAGAAGGTCCTCGAGCACGCTCCCGACCTGCTCGCGATCGGCGCGTTCTGCATCGGCACCAACCAGATCGACCTGGCCGCCACGAAGCGCCACGGCGTCGCCGTCTTCAACGCCCCGTACTCGAACACCCGCAGCGTCGTCGAGCT
>JBEVDF010000013.1:0-3247 GCA_040514145.1 Aeromicrobium sp. | reverse complement strand
TGTCGATGCTCGTGCCGCCGCAGATGATGAACACGATGGTGCCGACCGTGTCGCCGGCGGGCCCGGGCTCGCTCACCGAGGCGTTCTACGCCGACCCGGTGCGCCACTACATGGTCCCGGTCTTCAGCGACCGCCGCACCGACTGGCCCTCCCACCCGCACGCCGCGCGCGACTCGCTCCACGAGCACGACATGTGGGCGACCGAGGGCCTCACCCACCGCTACCCCACCAAGGTGCTCGCCGAGCTGCTGCCGACGTGCCCGCAGTACTGCGGCCACTGCACCCGCATGGACCTCGTCGGCAACTCGACCGCGGTCATCGACAAGCTGAAGTTCGCCGGCAAGCCCAACGACCGGCTCGGCGACATGATCGACTACCTGCGTCGTACGCCGTCCGTGCGCGACGTCGTGGTCTCAGGCGGCGACGTCGCCAACATGCCGTGGCCGCGCCTCGAGGCGTTCCTCATGTCGGTGCTCGAGGTGGACAACATCCGCGACATCCGGCTCGCGACCAAGGCCCTCATCGGCCTGCCGCAGCACTGGCTGCAGCCCGACGTCGTCGAGGGCGTGGGCCGGGTCGCCACGATCGCCCGCTCGCGCGGGGTCTCCCTGGCGATGCACACGCACACCAACCACGCGAACTCCGTGACGCCGATCGTCGCCGAGGCGACCCGCGCGATGCTCGACGCGGGCCTGCGCGACGTACGCAACCAGGGCGTCCTGCTCAACGGCGTCAACGCCGACCCGCACGCGCTCCTCGACCTGTGCTTCCGGCTCCTCGATGGCGCGCAGATCATGCCGTACTACTTCTACATGTGCGACCTGATCCCCTACTCGGAGCACTGGCGGGTCTCGGTCGCCGACGCCCAGCGGCTGCAGCACCACATCATGGGCTACCTGCCGGGCTTCGCGACCCCGCGGATCGTCTGCGACGTGCCCTTCGTCGGCAAGCGCTGGGTGCACCAGCTCGCCGACTACGACACCGAGCGCGGCGTCTCGTACTGGACGAAGAACTACCGGACCTCCATCGAGGCCACGTCCGCGGACGCGCTCTCCAGGACCTACGAGTACTACGACCCGATCCACACCCTTCCTGAGGCCGGCCGGGCCTGGTGGGCCGAGCACGGCGACCTCGACGCGTCCGACCTGCGCGCTGCCGAGGTGGCCGAGGCCTCCCGTCGTACGGCGGCGCTCCAGGCCTGGTAGCCCTCCGGGCCGGCCCCCGGCGCGCATGCCCTCCGATCGAGCGGGTACTCAACGAGTGTGACGTGGACCACACGCCACCCCGCAGGGAGGCGGGTCAGCTCGGGAGGAGCTCGAATGAGCGACAAGAACGGTCGACACGGACTGGTCGGGACACTGACGACGGGGATGCGCGACATCCCGCGCAACGCGTCGTGGCTCGTCGGCAAGGCCATATCGCCCGGGGGCGGGCCGGACGGCGAGGGCAACGGGTCCGCCGGCAGCGGAGGGATCCGGGACGGCCTGCGCAGCGCGAAGGCGTCGGTGCAGGACGCACTGCCGGGTCAGGACTCGGTCGAGGCGCGCCTGTCCCGCGCTCGCCACGCCGCCGAGCGGGCCCAAGCCGCCGAGCGCGACGCGCTCGAGGCGGCGCAACGAGCCAGCGAGCTGGCGAAGGCCGCGGACGAGACCGCTCGTGCCGAGAAGGCACACCTGCAGGAGGTGAAGACGCAGCAGCGGGACGAGGTCCAGGGTCGAGTCGCTGAGGCTCGACGCAAGGCGGACGAGGAGGTCGCACGGGTCGACCAGGACGCCCGCGATCGCGCCGAAGGGGTGCTGGCCAAGGAACGCGCGGCGTCGGAGGAACGCGCCGACGAGGCACGAGCCGCGGCCGAGCGCGCTCAGCGTGAGGCCGAGGAGGCCTTCCGCGACGCCACCGCCCAGCTGGCCGATGCGCGCGCCCGCGCCGACGAGGCAGCCACCGCAGCCAACGAGGCGGCGGAGCAGGCCCGAGCCCAGGCCGAGCAGATCGCCGCGAGCGCCCAGCGCGACGCCGCGAGCGCCCAGGCCGCGGTGAGCCGGGTCGAGGAGGTCCGGACGACCACCGCCCGGACCGCCGCTCACATGGCGAGCAGCAAGTCGGCCGCCAAGGCCCCGGGCCAGCTCAAAGACCTCACCAAGGCCGAGCTCCTCGACCTCGCTGCCGCCGAGGGCATCTCCGGACGCACGTCGATGTCGAAGCAGGAGCTCACGACCGCCATCAACCGAGCAGGCACCAAGCTCAGGAAGGCGTCCTCATGAACGTGTTCCACAAGGACAGTGCCTGGGAGAAGGTCACCAAGCCGCTCCCCCATGTCCCCGGCCGCAGCCTCGTCATCTCCGGGGTCACGGCAGGTGCCACGGTCGTGGCTCTCTCCGTTGCGAGTGCGGCGACGAGTGCGCTGCGTCGGCGGGTGGAGCGGCCATGAAGCTGACGACCATCGGGGTGATGGGCGTCGCGTACGTCCTGGGCGCCCGGGCAGGGAGGGACCGCTATGAGCAGATTCGGTCGCTGGCGGAGCAGGCGGCGCAACGGCTGGAGGCGTACGGCGCTCACGGGACCCTCGCGTCCGGCGCGAGCGAGTGGTGGGAGCAGCACAGCGCTCCTTCCCGACGGCCGTAGCCACCTCTCGGACGGCGTCGTCGTCGAGACGCGCCTGCTGGCGCGACTCTTCGGCGTGCGCGTCCTCCGGGTCGAGGGCACGATCCTGATGTCCCCGGGTCGGCTGGTCGGTCCGTCGGCGCCTCCACCGAAGACGCCGGCCGACACCTCGCAGCTCGGGCTCGGCCTGGAACAGGCGGCGGCGCTGCTGGACGAGAACCGGGCCGCGATGCGCGACGGTCGTGAGCCGGCTGCCCGACTCAGGTGACGGAGCGGTTCTCGTACGGCGTCGACAGCACGATCGTCGTACGCGTCGAGACGTTGGCGGCAGCCCGGATCCGCGCGAGCAGGTCCTCGAGGTCGGTCGGCGTCGCGACCCGCACCTTGAGGATGTAGGACTCGTCGCCGTCCACCGACCAGCACGACTCGATCTCGGGGATCCCGCGGACCCGCTCGGGTGAGTCGTCCGGCTGTGAGGGGTCGATCGGCCGGATGGAGATGAACGCGGTCAGAGGCAGTCCGAGCTGCTCGTGGTCGATGCTCGCGCCGTACCCCCGGATCAGGCCGCGGGACTCCAGGCGCTTGACCCGCTGGTGCACCGCGGACGTCGAAAGTCCGGTCGCCTTGCCGAGATCGGTGAAGGACA
>JBEVDF010000350.1:0-14289 GCA_040514145.1 Aeromicrobium sp. | reverse complement strand
ACCGATCTCGAGCAGGGACACGTCGAACGTGCCGCCGCCGAGGTCGAACACCAGGATCGTCTGGTCGTCGCCCTTGTCCAGGCCGTAGGCCAGTGCGGCCGCGGTGGGCTCGTTGATGATGCGGCTGACGTTCAGGCCCGCGATCTCGCCGGCCTCCTTGGTGGCCTGGCGCTGGTGGTCGTTGAAGTACGCCGGCACGGTGATGACCGCGTCGGTGACCGGCTCGCCCAGGTAGGCCTCGGCGTCGCGCTTGAGCTTCTGCAGCACGAACGCGCTGATCTGCTGGGGGTTGAACTTCTTGTCGTCGATCTCGACCGACCAGTCGGTGCCCATGTGGCGCTTGACCGAGCGGATCGTGCGGTCGACGTTCGTGACGCCCTGACGCTTGGCGACCTCGCCGGTCAGGACCTCACCGTCCTTCGCGAACGCGACGACGGACGGGGTGGTGCGAGCGCCTTCGGCGTTCGCGATGACGGTGGGCTCTCCACCTTCGAGCACGGCCACGACGGAGTTCGTCGTGCCGAGGTCGATGCCGACTGCACGGGCCATGGTTCCTCCTGGGGATCGCAGTGTCACTGCCTGAATCTGGGCCTTGAAAACTGTGGGTCAAAAGACTTGAGTCATACGTTATCAACTTCGCCCAAGCCCGGTGCATTCCCCCCGGGGAGCGATCTGCAGCGACCTGTTGACAGTGTGCCAATAGGCTGCCGACACTGATCCCATGACTCCCGCGGCGCGCACCCGCCTCGCGCCCGACTCCCGGCGCCGGTCGATCCTCGACGCCGCGGCGGTGCTCTACGCCTCCCGCCCGTACGACCAGGTCTCCACCACCGAGCTCGCCCGCGCGGCCGGCGTGACCCGCGGCCTGGTCCACCACTACTTCGGCAGCAAGCGCGCGCTGTTCCTGGCGGTCATGCGCGAGTCGGTGCAGATGCCCGAGACCGCGCTCCCCGACCTCTCGGGCCTGCCGCTGCCCGAGCGCGTGAGTCGCACGATCGACTGGATCCTCGATGCGGCCGGCACGTACGGGCAGGCCTGGGTGGCCGCCTCGGGCGCGGCGAACCTGCACGGTCCCTCCGACGTCCAGGCCATCGTCGACGAGGCCGACGACCGGGCCGCCCGCCTCGTCCTCGACGCGCTGGCGCTGCCCGACGACGCCGCCCTGCGCGCCCGGCTGCGTCCGGTGGCCTCCTACGTGAAGGCCCTGTGCCGCGAATGGCTGGTGCGGGGCACCCTCGAGCGTGAGGACGTCCACGCCGACGTGTGCGCGGCAGTCCTCACCGTGACGGCGCCGGCGCCATGACGTCGATCGGGATCATCGGCACCGGGTTCGGCGGGATCGGCACCGCCGTCGAGCTGCTCACGCACGGATACGACGACGTGCGCCTGTGGGAGCGGGCCGACGACCTCGGCGGCGTGTGGCGCGACAACACCTACCCGGGGTCGGGCTGCGACGTGCCGGCCCCGCTCTACTCCTTCTCCTTCGCGCCGAGCGACCGGTGGACGCGCCGCTACCCGGCGCAGGCCGAGATCCTGGCCTACCTGCGCGACGTCGCCGACCGGTTCGGGGTCGCACCGCGGTGTCGTTTCGGCGCCCGGGTCGTGGCCGCGCGCTTCGAGGCGGGCGGCTGGATCGTCACGTTCGACGACGGCACCACCGAGACCGTCGACGTCCTGGTCAGCGCGGTGGGTCAGCTGTCCGAGCCGAGCGCGCCACACGCCGAGGGCTGGGAGTCGTTCGCCGGCCCGGTGCTGCACGCCGGCTCCTGGGACGCGTCGGTGGACCTGGCGGGGCGGCGCGTGGCGGTCGTGGGCACCGGCGCGTCCGCCGTGCAGTTGGTGCCGCGACTGGCCGAGGTCGCCCGCGAGCTCGTGGTGGTGCAGCGGTCGGCGCAGCACGTGCTGCCGAAGCTCGATGGCTCGTACCCGGCCTGGTACCGCGACCTCGCGGCCCGCGAGCGGCGCCCGATCGACTGGATCACCCAGCAGTTCTCTCGCGGGCTCGACCCGGAGTCGGGGGTCGCGACGTTCATCGAGCGCCTCGCCGCCACGCACCGCCGCGTGCAGGTGCGCGACACGAGGCTGCGGCAGCACCTGACCCCGCGTCACCAGGTGGGCTGCAAGCGCATCCTGTTCTCCAACGACTACTACCCCGCCTTGACGCGCGACCACGTGCGCCTCGTGCCGCACGCCCTCACCGAGGTGCGCCCCGACGCGATCCGCACCGCGGACGGCACCTGGCACCCGGTCGACGCGATCTGCTTCGCCACCGGGTTCGACACGCAGGACTTCCTGCACGGGATCGACGTGACCGGTCCGGGCGGAGACCTCCACGACCAGTGGAAGGGCGGCGCTCGCGCGCACCTGGGCATCCACGTGCCCGGCTTCCCGAACCTCTTCCTGGCCTACGGCCCCAACACGAACCTCGGCGGCGGGTCGATCATCACGATGCTCGAGGCACAGGCGCGCCACATCCGCGCCACCCTCGACCGGTTGCAGGGCCGCGGCGCGCAGCACGTGCAGGCACGTCCTGAGGCCGAGCAGCGATGGGACGCACGGGTGCAGGACGAGCTCGCCCGGTCGGCGTGGGCGTCGTGCTCCAGCTGGTACCGCCACCCCGAGACCGGCCGCATCACCTCGAACTGGCCCGGCGGTACGTGGGCCTACGAGCGCGTCGTCGCGCAGGTGCGCGACGAGGACTTCGTCTGGGCCTGAGTCCCCGCTCGGGCGGGTTGAACCGGCCCGGGACAATGAGAGGCATGTCCCCCCGCCGCCTGTTCCGCACCGTCGCCGTCGCCGAGGCCATCACCTGGGCCCTGCTGCTGACGGGCATGTTCCTCAAGTACGTCACCGAGACCACCGAGCTGGGGGTGCGGATCGGCGGCATGCTGCACGGCGTCGTCTTCGTGGCCTACGTGGTCACCACGGTGGTCGTCGCGATCGACGCGCAGTGGAGCCTCAAGCGCTCGGCGCTGGGACTGCTGGCGGCCGTGCCGCCGTTCTTCACGATCTGGTTCGACGTCGTGAGCGAGCGCCAGGGCGCGCTGCCCGAGCGCTGGCGGCTCACCACCGGCGAGCCGGCGAGCGTCCTCGACCGCCTCGTCGCCTGGCTCGTGCGCAAGCCGCTGCAGGGCCTGGCCGTCGGCGCGGTCGCCGTCGCCGCCCTCACCGGCGCCGCCCTCCTCGTGGGCCCGCCCACCAGCTGACCCGCGCGCGAACGCCCCACTTCTGTGACACGAGTCGGCCGGACCGAGGCTCAAGACCCGAAGGGCGTCACACAAGTGGGGCGTCTGGGCGCGAGGCTCAGGTCAGCCAGCGCGTGATCGGGTCGATCGCGAAGTAGACGATGAACAGCGCCGCGATGATCCACAGCAGGAAGTGGACCTCGCGCACCTTGCCCATCACGACCTTCAGCACGACGTAGGCCAGGAAGCCCGCGCCGATGCCGGCGGTGATCGAGTACGTGAACGGCATGAGCGCGATCGTCAGGAACGCCGGGATCGCGATCTCGGGATCCTTCCAGTCGATCTCGGTCACCTGCGACATCATCAGGAAGCCGACGAGCACGAGCGCGGCCACGGCGGCCTCGTTCGGGATGATCTGCACGAGGGGCGTGAAGACCGTCGCCAGCAGGAAGCACAGGCCGGTGATCACGCTGGCCAGGCCGGTGCGGGCGCCGTCGGCGACGCCGGCCGTCGACTCCACGTAGGACGTGTTGCTCGAGACGCCGGCGGCTCCGCCCACCGCGGCGGCGACCGAGTCGACGATGAGGATCCGCTGCGAGCCCTCGGGCGCGCCGTCCTCGTCGTTCAGGCCGGCCTCGGCGCCGACGGCGGTCATGGTGCCCATCGTGTCGAAGAAGTCCGCGAGCATCAGGGTGAAGACGAGCAGCACCGCGGCGACCACGCCGACCCGGTCGAACGAGCCGAACAGGTTGAAGTCGCCGAGCAGCGAGAGATCGGGCTTCTCGACGATCTTGTCCGGCCACGCGGGGACGTTCAGGTTCCAGCCCTTGGAGGTCGGGTCGCCGGCCGAGGCCGGCGTGTCGGTGATCGCCTGCACGATGATCGCCAGGATCGTCGTGGCGAGGATGCCGATGAGGATGGCGCCGGGCACGCGGCGGGTGTGCAGGCTGATCATCAGCAGCAGGCCGAGGCAGAACACCAGCACGGGCCAGCCCGACAGCTCGCCGCCGATGCCCATGCCGATCGGCGGGGCGGCGTTGCCGGTGGCGCGCACGAAGCCCGCGTCGATCAGGCCGATCAGGGTCAGGAAGAGGCCGATGCCCACCGCGATCGCGGTCTTGAGCTGCGCCGGCACCGCGTCGAAGACCGCCTTGCGGAAGCCGGTCAGCACCAGCACGAGGATCACGAGGCCCTCGAGCACGACCAGGCCCATCGCGTCGGCCCACGTCATCTGCGTGGCCACGGAGAACGCGACGAAGGCGTTCAGTCCCAGGCCCGTCGCCAGCGCGAGCGGGAAGTTCGCCACCACGCCCATGAGGATCGTCAGGACGCCGGCCACCAGCGCGGTGCAGGCCGCGATGGTCGCGAAGCCCGACCCGGCCACGCTGCCGCCACCGAGGTAGTTGCCGTCGGCATCGGCGACGCCGCTGAGGATGATCGGGTTGAGGACGATGATGTAGGCCATCGTCAGGAAGGTCACGACGCCGCCGCGGACCTCCTGTCCGACCGAGGAGCCGCGCTGGGAGATCTTGAAATAGCGATCAAGGGTTGTCGTCACGGGGCCTCATCCTGCCAAGTGCGCGGGCGCCCCGGCACGGCGGGTTCATCGCGGGCTCTCAGGAAACGGACAGGTACGCTCGGCAGACTGTTCGGGCGACTCCCTCGACGAAATGAGAACCATGCGGAACCTGAAGACCCTGCCCCTCGTCCTGCTGTTGGCCGTGGCCCCGTTGGCGGCCTGCGGGTCCGGCGACGACGACGCGAAGGACTCGAAGAAGGAGAACTGCACCGACTACTCCTCCGGCGCCGCCAGCGACGCCGTGAAGGTCTCGGGCGAGTTCGGCAAGACCGGCCCCAAGGCCACCTTCACCGCGCCGCTGGCCGCGAAGGCCGAGGACCTGCAGCGCACCGTCCTCGACAACGGCAAGGGCGATGACACCGCGAAGGGCGACCAGGTCGAGGCCGTCATCACCGTCTTCAACGGACGCGACGGCAAGCAGGCCCTCAGCGAGCAGGCCACCCTCACCGCCGGCGACGACAAGACCTTCGAGGCCTTCCGGGCCGGCATCGAGTGCGTCCCCACCGGCTCGCGCGTCGTCACCACGGTGGCCGCGTCCGACGTCTACGGCGCCGAGGGCTACGCCGACCTCGGCATCAAGGGCACCGACTCGCTGGTCATCGTGACCGACGTCGTCGACGTCCGCGAGGAGGTCAAGGCCAAGGACTGGAAGAAGGACGTCCCCGAGGTCAGCCTCAAGGGTGACGAGCCCAAGGTCCAGCTGCCGAAGACCGACCCGCCGAAGGACGTCCTCGTCAAGGTCCTCGAGGAGGGCGACGGCAAGGTCGTGAAGTCGGGCGACAGCCTCACCGTGAACTACCAGGGCAGCACCTGGGAGGACAAGGGCAAGGTGTTCCAGCAGACCTTCGGCAAGGACGGGCAGCCCGCCCAGCTCTCCACCGACCAGGTCGTGCAGGGCTTCAAGGCCGGCGTCGTCGGCCAGAAGGTCGGCTCCACCGTGCTGATCAACATCCCGGCCGAGTACGGCTACGGCACCGAGGCCTCCGAGGGCAACGAGCTCGGCGGCAAGACGCTGCTGTTCGTCGTGGAGATCGTCTCGATCGACTCCTGACCGGCACCCCTGTCCCACTTTTGGAAACGGATCCACGTCCCGAACCGCGTTCGGCGTGGATCCGTTTCCAAAAGTGGCGGTAGCGCGCGCGTCAGAACGAGCCCGCCGGCGCCTCGACCACCGAGCCCGTGGCCCGGAACGGCTCCGCCGCGGCCGCGATCTGATCGGTCACGGCCTTCCACCAGGCCGCGTCGCGGTCGGTGCGCGCCTCGTCCCACGCGTCGCCCTGGCCGTCGAGGCCCTCGCGCAGGATCTCCAGGTGCCCCGCGTGCTGGGCGGTCTCGGAGACCAGGTGGACCAGCAGGTAGTCGAAGGTCGTGTCGGGCTCGCCCCACCACGGCACCCTCGCGGGCGAATCCTGCGGCAGGGCCGCGCACGCGCGGGCGGTGTGCTCTCCCACGGCGACGTAGAGGTCGATCCACTGCTGCGCGCTCTCGTCGGCCGTCAGCCACAGGTCGGAGTTGTCGTCCTTGCCGGTCGTGGTCTCCCACGGCGTGCCGAGGTCGCTGGCGTACCCCGCGCAGCTCGCGACGTACTCGAGCTCGACGATCGCCAGGTGCTTGACCAGGCCCATCAGGTTCGTCCCCGTGGGCGTCAGCGGCCGTCTGGCGTCGTACTCGTTGACGCCGTGCACGGCCCGCAGCACCGCGCGGTGGCCCCGTTGCAGGTAGTGCAGGCTGGTCTCGCGCGCGTTCATCGGCTCGCCCTCCAGTCGGGGTCGCGCCCGATGAAGCCCATCAGCCTCACCACGCCGTCGGCGTCGGGCGGCACCGGGACTGCCGGCCCGTACTGCCCCGAGTCGCGCAGGAGCCGCTCGTGCGGGGTCATGCCCTGCAGCAGGTGCTCGCACTCCTGCGGGTCCAGGCCCGAGGGGACGCCGGCCGATTCGGCCAGGTCCCACGTGTGCATGAGCACGTCGGTCGTGTAGAAACGGTCGATCACCTCGGCGAGGGGCCCCGAGCCCGCGTACGGATGCGTGAAGCCCTCGTCCGCGGCGGGCGACTCGAGCAGCTCCTGGATCTCCGCGGCGTGGGCACGCCAGGTGCCGGCCGGGTCGTCGGCGTCGATCTCGCGCCGGAGGTGGACTCCCCCGGCGGCGAGGAAGCCCTGCGACCACGTCACGAGGTGCTCGACGACGTCCCTCGAGGCCCATCCGGGGACCGGGGTCGGCGCGTCCCAGTCGTCGACCTGATCGAGGACGGCCGTGAAACCCCCGACGTTCCGGGCATGGCGCTCAGCCAGGGGTGATGCGGACACGGGTCCTCCTGCGGTCGGCGGCACGGGGCTCCAGTCGACCGCCCGCGGCCCTCGGCGTCAAGGGCGGGCCGCGCACGCCCCGCCGAGTTGTCGGCGCCGGGCGAAACACGAGACGGTGTCGACGTGACCGAACTGCACGAGATGGACGCCCACGACCTCGCTGCCACGATCGCGGCGCGCGAGGTGTCGTGCGTCGAGGTGACCCGCCACTTCCTCGACCGAGTGGAGGCCGACCACCTCGGCGCCTTCGTCACCGTCACGCCCGAGCGGGCGCTGGCCCGTGCCGCCGCGCTCGACGCCCTCGACGAGCGGCCGGCGTTCGCGGGCGTCCCCACCGCCTTCAAGGACCTCACGCCCACCGAGGGCGTCCGCACCACGATGGGCTCGCGCCTGATGGCCGACCAGGTCCCCGACCACAGCGCCGACCTCGTCGGCCTCGTCGAGGAGGCCGGGTTCGTCAGCCTCGGGAAGACGAACACCCCCGAGTTCGGCCTGAGCTCGTACACCGACAACGACGTGGTCGGCCCCACGGGAACCCCGGCCGACCCCGCGCTCAACGCCGGCGGCTCCAGCGGTGGCGCGGCGGCGGCCGTGGGCGCTCACCTGCTGCCGCTGGCACCCGGCAGCGACGGCGGCGGCTCGATCCGGATCCCCGCGTCGTGCTGCGGCGTGCTGGGGTTCAAGCCGTCACGCGGGCGGGTCGGGGCCGGGCCCGACTCCCCCACCTGGAGCGGGCTGGCCACCGACGGCGTCCTGGCGCGGTCGGTGCGGGACGTCGCCGCAGTCCTCGACCTGATCGCCCGACCCGTCCCGGGCTCCTCACGCGTGTGGCCGAGGCCGGCGGTCCCGTTCGCCGAGGAGGTCCGGCGCGAGACCGGCCGCCTGCGGATCGCCACCTGGACCGATCCGTACCTCGACTTCGCGCAGGCCTCGCCCGGCTCGGTCGCCGCGGTCGCCGCCGCGCGCGAGGCCCTCGCCGGACTGGGGCACGAGGTCGTCGAGATCGCGAACCCGTGGCCGGCCGACCTCGAGCCGCAGTTCAACGTGGTCTGGTCCGCCGGCATGGCCTCGGTCCCGCTGCCGCCCGAGGCGATCGACTCGCTCCGCCCGACCACGCGGTACTGGTACGAGCGGGGTGGGCAGGCGTCGGCCCCGGCGCTGGCCGCGGCACTGACCTTCCTCGAGCTGACCACCGCGGCGGTCAACGCCTCACTGGCGTCCTTCGACCTGTTCCTGACGCCGACCCTCGCGCTGCCACCGCAGCCTCACGCGTGGTTCACCGAGTCGGGCGACCCCACCGAGGACCACCGGCGCGAGCTGCTGTTCACGCCCTACACGGCCCTGATGAACATGAGCGGCCAGCCGGCCGCGAGCGTGCCGGGGTACGTGCACGAGGGCCTGCCGGTGGGCGTCATGCTGGCCGGCCACGTCGGCGCCGACGCCCTGGTCCTGCAGGCCGTCGATCAGCTGATGGAGGTCAGCGGGCGGTCATGACGATGGGGTCACCGTCGGTGATGGCGATCGTGTGCTCGCTGTGAGCACCGCGCGAGCCGTCGGCGCTGCGAATCGTCCAGCCGTCGTCGTCCATGCGGATCTCGTCGGTGGAGGCCAGCAGCCACGGCTCGATCGCGATGACCAGGCCCTGCTTGAGGGGGAACCCGCGGCCCGCGACGCCGTCGTTCGAGATGTGCGGGTCGCCGTGCATCGTGCGGCCGACGCCGTGGCCACCGAACTGCGTGTTGACCGAGTAGCCGTACTCGCGGGCGGTCTGGCCGATCGTGGCGCTGATGTCGCCGATCTTGTTGCCGGGGCGCGCCACCTCGATCGCGCGGGCCAAGGCCACCTCGGTGGCCTCGATGAGGCGCAGGTCCTCCTCGCGCGGCGTGCCGACGACCACGCTGAGGGCCGAGTCGCACACCCATCCGTCGACGCTGGCCGCGAAGTCGAAGCTGACGAGGTCGCCGTCACGGAGCTTGTACTTGTGCGGCAGGCCGTGCAGCACCGCGTCGTTGACGCTCGTGCACAGGACCTTGCCGAACGGCCCACGGCCGAACGAGGGCGCGTAGTCGATGTAGCAGGACTCGGCGCCGCGGTCCTTGATCATCCGATGGGCCAGGGCATCGAGCTCGAGGAGGTCCATCCCCACGTCGGCCGTCTCGGCCAGGGTGGTCAGGACCTCGGCGACGAAGCGGCCGGCGGGCCGCATGTCGTCGAGTTGAGTGGGGCTCAGCAGCTCGATCGCCATGCGGCCAGCCTACGGACCCGCGTCAGCGGTGGACCCGGAAGGTCGCGGTGTACGACCCACTCACCCTGCCGGGGGCGATGAGGCCCGCGCGGCGCTGCGAGGCGCCCTTGGCCTTGCCGACCTTCCACTTCCAGTCGGCGGTCGCGAGGACACGATCGGCCGGGATGAGCGCGTCGAGCTGCTCGAGCAGCGCCGTGAACGTCTTCGGCCCCTCGTCGTCCTCACCGAACTCGGGGCAGATCATCTCGCCGTCCTCGTCCTCCATGCACTCCGACATCGAAGGCTCGGCCTTCGGCGCGAAGGAGACCTTGCCGCGGCCGACGGCGTTCTTGCCGATCGTGAACTTCTTCGAAGCGCCGGTGCGGGTTCCCTGCGGCTTGCCGTTCACGTACTCGCGGTAGACAGGGCGCACGAGCACGCCGCGGCCGGCCTTGACCGACGAGCCGTGCAGCTTCACCCACGCCTTGCCGTCCCACTTCTGCGCACCGGCGAACCGGTAGTCGACCGCCTTGGCGCTGCGCAGCGTCAGGTAGGACGTGACCGAGGTGATGCGCGCGTCGGCCAGGTCGGTGCCGGCGATGGCCGCGATCTCGTTGCCGATGTCGCCCGCGATCTGGTCGGCGAGCTCGCCGCGATCGGAGTAGACCTGCTCGTTGGCCAGACTGCCCGTGCGGCCGCTGCGCAGCTTGTAGTTGATGCGCCAGACGTGGCGGACCGTGCCGATGCCGAAGTTGTCGAGCGTGTCGACGGCGGCGAAGGCGGGTGCGTAGGCCACGGCGAAGGGCGCGATGTCCTCGTTGACGACCGAGCCGCCGTACGTGCCGATCCGCCGGCCGGCCGGGTTGTAGACGTGGGTGGTCACGCCGAAGCCCTTGATCACGCCGATCTCGCCCCGGATGGCGGCGAAGCCGTCGTGGGTGATCGTGCCGATCTGCTGGCCGATCCGCGAGACCTGCTTGTACGAGCCGACGCGGCCCGTCGAGTCGGGGACGATGAGCGCCGCCGAGGCGTTGTGGATCGACAGCGAGGTCTCGCCCGCGAAGTCCATCGGGTGGCCGAAGGCCCACACCGTGGTGCCGCAGATCGCGGTGACCGTGCCGACACCGCCGGCGAACAGGTCGCCCGTGGAGTAGCCGACGGCGATGTTGCCGCCCGGCACGAGTGGATCGTCGATGACCGAGGGGGTCGCCACCGCCGCGAAGCCGCCGGCGCGCGCCGAGCGGGCCGCCGCGGACGCCCCCGGGACGCGGGACAGCGTGCGGTTCGCCAGGCGGTTGGCCTTCGCCCCGCCCGCCACGACCTTGTGCGTCTTCAGCAAGGGCAGCGTCTGGCCCGCGAGGTCGGCCTCGGTGGCGGCCGAGACCCCGCTCAGGCTCTTGCGGGTGATGGAGACCTTCGCCGGGCCGAGGCGGTCGACGCCGGTCTTCTTCATGTAGTCGGCCGGGGTGATGCCCGCGATCGGGATGTTGTCCGCGTTGAGGCCGTACGCGACGGCACCGATCAGCCGGCCGTCCTGCGCGTAGACGGGCGAGCCCGACATGCCCGACCAGATGCCGGCCTTCGGGTTGCCCGTGTCGATGCCGGCTCCCGACAGCTCGAAGAGCAGCATGTCGGCGCCCTGGCCGAGCGCGTCCTTCAGGTAGCCGGTGTAATGACCCGTGAACTGCACCGGCTGCGTGCCCTTCACGACCGTGA
This sequence comes from Aeromicrobium sp., assembly GCA_040514145.1. Lineage (GTDB taxonomy): Bacteria > Actinomycetota > Actinomycetes > Propionibacteriales > Nocardioidaceae > Aeromicrobium. The sequence goes on along the minus strand of JBEVDF010000350.1, from coordinate 3,277 downwards.
GGCCCGTGACCGGGGTGGTCTCGTCGAACGTGTCGACCACCTCGTCCTGAGTGACCATCGGCTGGCTGCCGTCGGCGCAGAACGCCGCGGGTGCCGCGGCGGCGGGCACGGCGGGGGCGACCAGCGCGGTCGCGGCCACGCCGCTGATGGCGGCGGCGGAGAGCCAGCGCAGGGTCGGACGATGCATCGGGTACCCCCGGTTGATGGACTTGAGTCGGACGATCGTATCCAGAGAGTCCATCTCCCGGGGGCTGATACCCGGATCAGCCTCCGAGCGACGTCCGGAAGCGCTGCATCCCCGACAGCCAGTGATCGGTGTCCTGGGCCTTGCGGGCGTACATCGCGCCCACCGACTCGTGCGGGAGCGCGAGGAAGCGCCCCTCGTCGATCGCCTCGAGCAGGACCCGCGCGGCCTCGCTCGGCGCGAGCGTCTCGCCGGCCGCGGCGACCGAGCTGTGGGCCAGGCGAGCGTCGGGCTCGGTGGCCGTCTCGCCCGCCTCGGCCATCGGCGTCGCGACTCCCATGGGGCACAGCGCGGTGACCCGGACGCCCCGGTCGCCGTAGGTGGCGGCGAGCCACTCGGCGAAGCCGACGGCGGCCCGCTTGGACACCGAGTACGTCGGCGAGCCGAGCTGCGTCAGCAGCCCCGCGGCGGACGCGGTGACCGCGAAGACCCCGGGGTTCTCGACGCTCCACCGGGGCACGAGCGCGCGGGCCGCACGCACGTGCGCCATGAGGTTCACGTCGAGCGACAGCGACCAGTCGAACTCGTCGGCGTCGAGCCCGAAGCCGCGGAAGATGCCCGCGTTGGCGATGAACACGTCGACGCCGCCGAGCTCCTCGTCGGCCCGGGCGATGAGATCGGTGACGCCCGCCTCGGACGCCACGTCGCCGGCGAACCACGGCTGGCCGAGCCGCTCGCCGGCCTCGGACACCCGCTGCTCGTCGAGGTCGGCCAGCAGCACGCGGTCACCGCGCTCGACGAGAGCCTCGGCGATCGCCAGGCCGATGCCACCGGCCGCGCCGGTGACCACACAACGACGCGCGCTCATCGCAGGCCCTGCCGCTTCAGCTCGGCCTTGGCCAGCGAGTTCTTGTGGACCTCGTCGGGACCGTCGGCGAACCGCAGCGTGCGGATCCCGGCGTACATCTCCGCGAGCGGGAAGTCCTGGCTCAGGCCGCCGCCGCCGTGCGTCTGGATGGCCTTGTCGAGGATCCACTGCACCGTCTGCGGGGTGGCGATCTTGATGGCCTGGATCTCGGTGTGCGCGCCCTTGTTGCCCACGGTGTCCATCAGCCACGCGGTCTTGAGCACCAGCAGGCGCAGCTGCTCGATGCGGACGCGCGACTCGGCGATCCAGTCGCGCACGACGCCCTGGTCGGCCAGCGGCTTGCCGAACGCGGTGCGTTCCTGCGCGCGCTGGCACATCAGCTCGATGGCCCGCTCGGCGATGCCGATCGAGCGCATGCAGTGGTGGATGCGACCCGGCCCGAGCCGCGCCTGGGCGATCGCGAACCCGTCGCCCTCGCCGGCGATGAGGTTCGACACCGGCACGCGCACGTTGGTGAACCGCAGCTCGGCGTGGCCGCCGTGGTCGCGGTCGTGATAGCCGAACACGTGCATCCCGCGCACGATCTCCAGGCCGGGGGTGTCCCGCGGCACGAGGATCTGCGACTGCTGGCGGTGGCGGGCGGCCGTGGGATCGGTCTTGCCCATGACGATGAAGACCTTGGCCTTCGGGTTCATCGCGCCCGTGATCCACCACTTGCGGCCGTTGATGACGTACTCGTCGCCGTCGCGCACGATCGAGGTCTCGATGTTGGTGGCGTCGCTGGAGGCCACGTCGGGCTCGGTCATGGCGAACGCCGAGCGGATCTCACCGGCCAGGAGCGGCTCGAGCCACTGCTTCTTCTGCTCGTCGGTGCCGAACTCGTTCAGCACCTCCATGTTGCCGGTGTCCGGAGCGGCGCAGTTCGTGGCCGGAGGAGCCAGCTGGATGCTGCGGCCCTGGATCTCGGCCAGCGGTGCGTACTGGAGGTTGGTCAGCCCGGCACCGCCCTCGCCGGGCAGGAACAGGTTCCACAGCCCGCGCTTCTTCGCCTCGACCTTCAGGTCCTCGATGACCGCGGGGATGTCCCACGTGTCGTTCGCGTAGTTGGCCTCGATCTGCTCGTGCGCGAGCGGCTCGGCCGGGTGGACCACCTCGTCCATGAACGCGCGCATCTGCGCGATGAGGTCCTGGGTCCTGTCGTCGAAGGCGAAGTCCATGCGCTCAGCCCTCGGCGATCACGTAGACGACGTCGGCGATGCAGGCCGGCTTCTCGATGCCCTCGATCTCGACGACGACGGTGAGCACGATCTGGGTGCCGATGGCGATGTCCTGCGTCTCCTTCAGCGTGGCGGTGGCGCGCACGCGGGAGTCGACGGGCACGGGGTGCGGGAAGCGCACCTTGTTCGCGCCGTAGTTGACGCCCATGACCGCGCTCTTGACGCCGTAGATCTGCTGGGTGAACACCGGCAGCAGGCTCAGCGTGAGGTACCCGTGCGCGATCGGCTTGCCGAACGGTCCCTTCGCGGCGGCGTCGGGGTCGACGTGGATCCACTGGTGGTCGCCGGTCGCGTCGGCGAAGAGGTTGATCTTCTCCTGGGTCACCGTGACCCAGTCGCTGGTGCCGAGCTCCTGGCCGGTGGCGGCCTTCAGGTCGGCGATCGTCTCGAACTCACGGGTCATCGGTGTCTCCTGGGGTGACTAAGCGCTTGCTTAGCCTGCACCGTACCGCGCGGACGAGGTCACCGGCAACGCCCTGGACGTCGTCTTCCGCCCCGCGTTCGACGGAGTCGATTGTCGCGCCGCGGCGCAGGTGTGACACTCGGTTACGTGAATGCCCCTGCCGGCCCTCCGCGCCGCGAGCGCCCCGAGCTGCGGCCGACGCCCCAGCTGCGCCCGGCCCGCCTCGTCGCGAGCCTGCTGAGCCTCGTGCTGGTCATCGGCCTGGGCTGGGCGGCGTGGAACTACATCGGCACCAACGTCGTCGCGAAGCACCGCCAGGGCGAGATGGCCGTGGCGCTGGCCGACGACTGGAAGGGCAACCGCGAGGGCGACGCCACCCGCGACGAGATCCGCATGGGCCAGGTGTTCGCCGTGCTGCGCGCGCCGCGGTGGGGCGACGACTTCGAGGTGCCGGTCGTGGCCGGCATCGACGACACGGCGCTCACCTCGGGCGTGGGCTGGTTCACCGACACCCAGCGCCCCGGGCAGAAGGGCAACTTCGCCGT
>JBEVDF010000335.1:0-3631 GCA_040514145.1 Aeromicrobium sp. | reverse complement strand
CACGTCGGCGATCCCGGCGCTCCCCGCGCCCCCGTCGCGCCTCGACCGCGTCGAGACCCCCGCCTGGGCCGACGTCACCGCCCGCCCCGAGGACCTCGTGGTCATCGTCGGCGCCGGCGAGCTGGGCCCGTACGGCTCGGCGCGCACGCGCTTCGAGATGGAGGTCGAGGACCGGCTGTCCGCGGCCGGCGTGCTGGAGCTGGCGTGGTCCACCGGACTGCTCAGCTGGGACGCGACGAACCGCGGCTGGTTCGACACCGAGTCCGGCGAGGTCGTCGCCGAGCACGAGATCGCCGACCGGTACGAGGACGCGGTCCGTGAGCGGATCGGCGTCCGCCGGTACGCCGACGACGGCGAGATGGTCGACAACACCGCGCCGCTGCTGGCGTCGGTCTACCTCGACCACGACCTGACGTTCACGGTCTCGGGCCAGGCGGAGGCGCAGGCGATGCGCGAAGCCGACCCCGAGCACACGCTGATCGCGCAGGACGGCGAAGGCGAGTGGACCGTGACCCGCAAGGCGGGAACGCAGGTCCGCGTGCCGCGCAAGATGAAGCTGACCCGCACGGTCGGCGGCCAGATCCCGACGGGCTTCGACCCGACGGTCTGGGGCATCCCGGCCGAGATGGTCGAGGCGGTCGACCGCGTGGCGCTGTGGAACCTCATCTGCACGGTGGACGCGTTCCTGTCGTCGGGCTTCACCCCGTCCGAGCTGATGCGCTGGACCCACCCGACCCTCGTGGCCAACACGCAGGGCACCGGCATGGGCGGCATGACGTCGATGCACTCGCTGTACATCGACACCCTGCTGGGCGAGGCCAAGCCGAACGACATCCTGCAGGAGGCGCTGCCGAACGTCATCGCCGCACACGTGGTGCAGTCCTACGTGGGCAGCTACGGCGCGATGGTGCACCCGGTGGCCGCGTGCGCCACGACCGCCGTGTCGGTCGAGGAGGGCGTGGACAAGATCCGCCTGGGCAAGGCCGAGTTCGTCGTGGCCGGCGGCTTCGACGACCTCTCGGTCGAGGGGATCGTGGGCTTCGGTGACATGTCGGCGACCGCGGACTCCGCGGCGATGGCCGCCAAGGGTCTCGAGGACCGCTACTTCAGCCGGGCCAACGACCGTCGCTACGGCGGGTTCGTGGAGTCGCAGGGTGGCGGCACGATCCTGCTGGCCCGCGGCGACCTGGCTGCGCGGATGGGCCTGCCGGTGCTCGGGGTCGTCGCCTACGCGGCCTCGTTCGCCGACGGCGTGCACACGTCGATCCCGGCTCCGGGCCTCGGCGCCCTGGCGGCGGGCCGCGGTGGGCGCGAGTCGCAGCTGGCTCGCTCGCTGTCCGCGCTCGGCGTGGGTCCCGACGACATCGGCGTGCTGTCCAAGCACGACACGTCGACGGGCGTCAACGAGCGCAACGAGTCCGAGCTGCACGAGCGGCTGGCCGGGGCGCTGGGACGCAGCGAGGGCAACCCGCTGTTCGTCATGAGCCAGAAGGCGCTGACCGGTCACTCCAAGGGCGGCGCGGCCGCCTTCCAGCTGATCGGGCTGTGCCAGGTGCTGGAAGGTGGCGTCGTGCCGCCGAACCGGAGCCTGGACTGCGTCATGGACGACCTGGCCGAGCACGAGCACCTCGTGTGGCTGCGCGAGCCGCTGGCGACCGGGCCGCTCAAGGCGGGTCTGCTGACCAGCCTGGGCTTCGGCCACGTGGCCGGCCTGATCGCGGTCGTGCACTCGCAGGCGTTCGTGGAGTCCCTCTCCGAGGACGAGCGCGACGCGTACCTCGCGGCGGCCGAGCGTCGCCGGATCGACGGTCGCATGCGCCTCGTCGACGCCATGTACGGCGGCGATGCGCTCTACCGGCGTCCGGCCGACCGTCGCCTGGGCGACTCGGGCGTGCGCGAGCGTGAGGCGGCCCTGCTGCTGGACGCGAGCGGGCGCCTGGGCGAGGACGGGGTCTACTCGTGCCGGTGATCGGCACGGGGATCGACCTCGTGGACGTGCCCGGATTCGCCGAGCAGCATCGGCGACCGGGTACCCGCGCCGGCAGTGCCTTCACGGCTGCCGAGCGCCGCGACGCCCGGAGTTCTCCTGCTGGCCCCGGGCGTCGCACCCCCGATCAGGAGATGGCGTCCCTCGCCGCCCGCTGGGCGGCGAAGGAGGCGTTCATCAAGGCCTGGTCGGAGTCGCTGTGGGGGAGTCCGCCTCCCCTCGGTGAGCACGTGCACGACGAGATCGAGGTGATCCGCGACGCCTGGGGCCGCCCCCGCATCCGCCTGCACGGGGAGGTCGCGAAGCACCTCGAGGACGTGACGGTGCACGTCAGCCTCAGCCACGACGGCCCGGCCGCCATCGCGATGGTGACCCTCTCCGCCTGACCCGGGGTCTGCGCCCTCGTCCGCCCTCGGTGAACAGGGGTTCCCTCGGTGCGGCACCGGGGGTTGGCTGGGGCGATGGACCTCCTCGTGCTCGGCGGCACCGCGTTCCTCGGTCGTGAGATCGCGCGGGCGGCGCTCGCGCGCGGGCACCGCGTGACCTGTGCCGCGCGCGGCTCGGCCGAGCCTCCCGCGGGGGCCGCCTTCGTGCGGATCGACCGGGACGAGGACGACGGCCTCGCGCCGCTCGCCGGTCGTCGCTGGGACGGCGTGATCGACGTGGCGCGGCAGCCGGGGTACGTGCGTCGTGCCGTGCGCGACCTGACCGCCGATCATCGCGTCCTCGTCTCCAGCGGCAACGCCTACGCCGACTTCTCCTCCATCGAGCAGTCCGAGGACGCCGCCACCCTGGCGCCCCTCGCGGCCGACACGATGTCCTCGGAGGAGGACTACGGCGCCGCGAAGGTGGCGTGCGAGCAGGCCGTGCGTGGGACGGGGACCTCGGCCGTGGTCCGCGCCGGGCTCATCGGCGGACCGGGGGACGGGTCGGGTCGCAGCGGCTACTGGCCCTGGCGCTTCGCGCACCCGGAGGGCCCGGAGGTGGTCGTCCCGGACGACCTCGAGTTCCCGTGCGCCATGATCGACGTCCGCGACCTGGCGGGATGGATCGTGGACCTGGCCGAGCGGCGGGTCGACGGGGTGTTCAACGCGACCGGTCCCACGACCGATCTGCGGAGCGTGCTCGACCTCGCCGCCCGGGTCGCCGACTCATCGGCCCGGCCGCGGCCCGTGTCCGCCGAGCGACTGCGCGAGCTGGGGATCGGCCACTGGATGGGCCCGGCCACCCTGCCGTTGTGGATCGACGACCCGGACTGGCGCGGCTTCGCCACGATGGACACCCGCCGCGCCCGGGCCGAGGGTCTGGTCACCCGACCGCTCGAGGACACGCTGGCCGACGCCCTGGCCTGGGAGGAGACCCGCACCGAGCCGCGCCGCTGCGGTCTCACCGACGACGAGGAGCGCCGCGTCCTGGCCACCCTCTGAAGCACATCTCGGGAGGGGCAGGGGATCAGGTGGCGCCGGCCTCCGCGGCCAGCAGGTAGGTGCCGAGCAGGCGCTTGAGCTCGATGATGGCCTCGTCGTGCTCCTGCAGGTCGCGGACCGAGAAGTTGAGCATGGAGTAGGACATGTGGACCAGGACCTCGGCCATGATCTTGCGACGGTCGCGCGGGGTGCCCGGCGTCAGGGGAGCGAGCACGTG
>JBEVDF010000234.1:0-3275 GCA_040514145.1 Aeromicrobium sp. | reverse complement strand
CGTCCTTGGTCAGGATGCGTCCCAGCGTGCGGAACAGCTCGAGCTTGATGGTCTCGTCCTCGCTGGCGGCCTCCACCACGAGGTCACGGTCGGCGAGCGTCTCCAGATCGGTCTCGAACGAGATCCGGTCGAGGACCGCGGTGACCTCGGCGGACTCGATCTTGCCGCGCGACTCCGCCTTGCGCAGCGATCCCTCGACCCGCTCGGCCGCGGCCTTGGCAGCGTCGTCACTGATCTCGATCACGATGACGTCCAGGCCCGCACGGGCCGCGACCTCCGTGATGCCCGATCCCATCAGCCCTCCGCCGATGACGCCGACCTTCTCGATACCGCTCATGCTGACTCCAGAAACTAGGACGTCCAATGAAAAGTCGTAGGACGTCATACTATCGCGACTGTCCCAGCGATGAAAAATGCGCGGATCAGGAGTTCTGGCACGCCAGCACGTCGACCGGCCGATCGTCCTCGACCGTCTCGTCCGACGTGGCGGCAGTGACCCGACGGCGTCGCCTGAGCAGCGCCCGGACGCCCACGACCAGCAGCGCGACGGCCACGACTCCCACGACGAGCAAGGGGTGGTCGAGGATGCCGGTCGCCCCGATGCCCGCGCCGGCGCCGACCCACACGGCCGACCAGCCGATGCCGCCGATGATGGAGGCGGCCAGGAAGTTGCGGTAGCGGAGCGCGGCCGCACCGGCGACGACCGGCATGACGGTGCGGACGACCGGCAGCACGCGACTGCCGAGCACGGCCCAGAAGCCGTGCCGCTGCATGAGGTCGGCTGCCTTGTCCCAGCGCTCGACACCGAGCCGGCGGACGAGCCGCGACTCCCGGAGGCGGGCCCCGCCGAAGTGGCCGACCAGGAATCCGATGTGGTCGCCGGCCACGGCACCGAGGGTGACCGCCAGGCCGAGGGCGAGGATCGGGAAGGGGTCGTGGGCACTCGCAGCGAGGCTCGAGATGGCGACCTCACCGGGCACGATGGCGCCCAGGCCCAGGCCGGACTCGGCCAGGGCGAACAGGAAGCCCAGCAGCGCGCGCGTCATGGAGCGGTCCGCGCGGACCGGTCGCGTGCGGTCCCGATGCGTCCCGACACGAAGACGCCGAGCCAGATGACGACGGCGCCGGCGACGGCGTCGAGCACCCAGTGGTTGCCGGTCGCGATGACGACGATCGTCGTGCCCGCGACGTACGCGCAGGCCAGCACGCGTCCGAACACGTTGGTGTACCGCCAGACCGCCCAGGCGACCCAGACCGTCCAGCCGACGTGCAACGACGGCATCGCGGCGAGCTCGTTCGTGATGTGACCGAGGGCCGCGGGCGCGGAGGCGTCACCGCCCCACCAGCCGAAGGATGCGGTGCGCGAGAGCGCGTCGAGGTAGCCGGACCCGGGCATGAGGCGCGGGGGAGCGGTGGGCATCAGGAGGTAGCAGGCGAGCCCGATGGCCGATCCGATGACGATCGCGTTCCGCACGCGGGAGTAGTCGACGCGGTGCCTGAAGTACACGAAGGCCAGGACGGCGGGCGTCACGAGGTAGTGCAGGGAGGCGTACCAGAACGACATCGGCACCGCGATCGCGTTGACGGGCGCGAGGGCGTGGTTGAGCCAGGCCTCGATGTCGAGGTGGGCGAACCGCTCGATGTCGAGGACGTCGGCGGCACGACCGCGCGCCGACACGAGGTCGTCGGCCGCCACGAGCCGGCTGAAGGTGTAGAAGATCCAGAGCGTCGCGAGCAGTGCGATCTCCTGGATGCCACGCGCAGTGCGCAGGCGCCTGAACACCGCGGTGCCGAGGCGGACCGCCTGGACGCGCACGCCCGGCCCGCGCGGCGAGGTGGTCGCCGTGCGGGCCGGGTGGTGCTGACGTCCTGTCAGGGTGGACATGATGAGGCCGTGACTCTCAGTGCGCGAGGACGGGCACGTCGGGGTTGACCTCGATCGGGCCACTGCGCAGGAGGCCGCCGCACACGAAGGCGCCGACCGCGAAGATCGCGGCGCCCCACCAGAAGACGGTCGTGTAGCTGTGCATCGCCGCGAGCGCCTGGTTGGCCGCCGACGGCGTCTTCCCGTCGAGGTAGTCCGAGGCCGCGGTGGCCGCGAACGCACTCAGCACCGCGGTGCCGATGGATCCACCGATCTGCTGGAACGTGTTGACCGAGGCGGAGGCCACGCCGGCGTGCTCCGCGTCGACGCCCGAGGTGGAGGCGTTGAACGCGGGAGCCACGGCGAGACCGACACCGAGACCCGTCACGATGAGCCCCGGCAGGATGTTGGCCGCGTACGAGCTGTCCAGGTCGAGCTGCGCGAACAGGGCCAGGCCGACGGCCGCGAGCAGCAGTCCGGCGAAGACGGGGATGCGGGGCCCGGTGCGGGCCACGACGCCGGTGAAGCCCGACGCCGAGGCGATCAGCGCGAGGATCATCGGCACGAAGGCGAAGCCGGTCTTGACCGGGCTGTAGCCCAGGGTCAGCGAGACGTAGTAGGTCAGGAACAGGAAGACCGCGAACAGGCCGATGCCGACGACGGCGACGGTGAGGAACGCGCCGCCGCGGGTGCGGTCCCACACGATGTGCAGGGGCAGCAGCGGATCGGAGACCCGGCTCTCGATCACGGCGAACAGGCCGATCAGCACGAGACCCGCGATGATGCAGATCAGCGTGGTGGGGCTGCCCCATCCCTCGGACTCCGCGCTCGCCAGGCCGTAGACGAGGGACACGAGTCCGGCGATGACCACGACGGTGCCGGGCAGGTCGATACCCGCGGCGTCGTCCACCTTGGGCTGCTTCTTGAGCAGGAGGAGACCGCCGACGATCGCGATCGCGGCCAACGGGACGTTGACGTACAGGCACCAGCGCCACGACAGGTACTCGGTCAGGACGCCGCCGAGGATCAGGCCGATCGCGCCGCCGCCACCGGCGATCGCGCCGAAGATCGCGAACGCCTTGGCGCGCTCGGACGCATCGGTGAACGTCACCGTCAGCAGCGAGAGGGCCGCAGGGGCGAGCAGCGCACCGAAGATGCCCTGGGCCGCGCGAGCGCTGACCAGCACCTCGAAGTTCTGGGCCGCACCGCCCACTGCGGACGCCGCGGCGAAGCCGATCAGGCCGGTGATGAACATCGGCCGGCGACCGACGAGGTCGCTCAGGCGTCCACCGAGCAGCAGCAGCGAGCCGAACGCGAGGGCATAGCCCGTCACGATCCACTGGCGGTTGTCGTTCGAGAAGCCGAGGCTCTCCTGCGCGGTGGGCAGCGCGATGTTCACGATCGTCGCGTC
>JBEVDF010000194.1:0-7378 GCA_040514145.1 Aeromicrobium sp. | reverse complement strand
GCCTTCCACACGCCCGTCGTGTTGTCGCTCAAGGCGTAGATGCCGCACACGGAACCCCCGGGCGGGACCTTCTTGCGAGCGCCGTTGCGCGGGTCGCTGATGAACAGCCAGGGGTAGTAGAAGGCGCCGTACTGGGTGTCCTGCACGGTGTCACGGGGCTCGAGGGCACTGCTCACGCCCTGGTCCGACGGCGCGTCGATGACCGCGAAGCGGAAGCGGTTGAGCTCGCAGTGGGTGACGACGGCCTTGGCGACCGCCTGTTCGGCGGCCGGCGCGTGCACGATGGCGACGTCGCGATAGCGGTCGAGTGCCAGTGCCGCGAGACCCGTGCGGTCGTTGGGGTCGTCCGCACCGCCCTCGTAGTCGCCGACGGTCAGGACGTTGTCGTCGACGCCCCCCTCGAGCGCGGCGGATCCCGCGATGCCCGCCACCGAGGCTGGGACCGCGGCTCCCTCGACGAACTCGACGAACGAGGAGTTGCCACCGGCCACCGGGTTCGTGCCGTTCACCCGCTTGAGGAAGTACGACGGCGAGTCCGGGTCGAGGCGCAGGTCGTCGAAGACCTCGGACGCGCTCGCCTCGGGACCGGGCAGGGGCTGGCCCGGTTGAACGGCTCCACGGTCGTAGGGGACGCCGTCCTGGGCCTTGTCCCAGTACCAGATCCGCAACCGGAACCCGAGCACCTCTTGGTTCGGGCCCTTCGTGGTTCCCTCGTCGATGGAGATCCAGACCCGGTTGTAGGAGGCTCCGACCCCCGTGGCCCGCAGGCTGAGCCCGGCGACCGTGATCGTCGCCCGCACGGCGTTGGCGCCACTGATCCGGGCGATGTACGCGCGGCGACCACCGTTGTCGAAGAACCCTCGAACGGTGTAGGGCAGGTAGCCCGCATCGTCGAAGATGCCGCCGAAGTGGCGGACGTACTCGCCGTAGTTGGTGACGAGGCGAGGCCGGCTCGGGCCGCGTTCGGCCGCACCGAGGAACGCGGCCGTGCTGGTGGCCACCCCCTCGATGGGCCTGGGTCCGCGCTCGATCTCCTCGACGTAGACACCGGGAGCTAGGTACTCAGGCATGGGATGCCTCCTGGGCGGTGGGTGATGGGTTCGGTTGGGTGGACGACCACGGATGTCGCGGCGGGAGGTCGGTGCGGGTCGAGGTCACGATCAGGCCCCTCCCGTGAAGGGCGGCTCGTTGTCGCCGTCGAGGTCCAGTGGCTCGGTGAACACGTGCTCGTGTCCCGGCCGCAGCTGCACGACGAGGTCGCGCTCCGGGTCGCCGCCGGGGTTCAGCGTGAGGGTCGTGTCGACCGTGGCGGTCAGGTCGCCGTCGTCGGGTGGCTCGAGCCGCAGGGTCACAGCGAAGCCACCACGGTCGTCAGTGATCCCGACGAACGCAGGCTCGTCATCTGCCGGCGGACTCCCGTCGGCCAGGACGGGCACGGCCACGACCTCCAGACGGGCGGCCGACGCGTCAGCCGCACTGCGGGTGATGACGCCTCGAACGGCCGTCGCGCCCGGCTCGATCGGCGAGTCCGGTCGGCTCGACAGCCACACGACGCGTCGACGATCGGCCGCAACGGGCCGCATCGTCACCATGACCGGCCCGGCGTAGCCGGCTGCCGTCGGATCGATCCGGAACGTGTAGTCCTGGCCGAGGGGCCGATTCAGGAGCACCAGTCCCCCGCTCAGACTGCGGACGATGCGGTCCGGGAGCGCGCGCTCGTTCACCGCGTCCCACAGCGTCGCGCTCACGCCGGACCGCACGATCTGGCGACTGGCGCGATCCGCGGGCACGAGCACCGCCGTGACCACGTCGATCTTCGGGCCGAGGCCCGAGAACGCGATCGTGCCGCTCATGGTCCGACCTCCGTGAGCACGCCCCCATCGAGGCGCCGCTCGACCACTGGGGCCGCGGCCGCTGGCGTCGCATACGTGATGAGCACCGGTGCGGCCAGGTAGACGATCGACGACTGGTAGGGCGTCGTCGGGAACAGGCCCCAGACGCGGCTCATCTCCTCCATCGGATACGGCTCGGGCGTGAGCCGCACGCTCTGGCCGGGCAGCACCGGATCGGTGTAGGTCGGTTGCGCGGCCAGGGCCTGCACCAGCTGACCGAGCAACCGGAGCTCGACGGGATCGACGGCGTTCGACGGTCGGCGGAAGACCGAGATGACGTAGCGCAGATCCAGCGGCAGGGCATTCGACGGCACGAGCAGGTCGTCGGGACCACCGCCGGGCGGGTCGACCAGGTGCTCGACGTTGCGCAGGTCCCGGTTGGGCTCGAGGTGGAAGAGGAACAGCGTGATCGACTCGCCGGCCGTGAGGTCCGCGCTCACCGGCGGCCCGATGTGCACGGTCGACTGGCCCACCGCGTCCTCGATGCGGTTGCGGATCGCCGAGGTCAGGTCGGCGATCGCGTCGGCACTCATGCCGCACCTGCCCGAGCCGCTCGAGCCTCGAGTGCCCGTCCGGCGTCGAACATGCCGAGCTTGTCCAGCTCGCGCTGGGTGGCGGCGAGGACGTGACGCATCTGGATCGACTCTCCGTCCACCGCCGCGAAGGCGGAGTGCAGGGCGATCTGCTGGATCGTGCCGCCCGTGAGCTGGAGCCGCCGCGCGAGGAAGCCGAAGTCGATGTCCTCCGCCAGCGGCGCGCGAGACGGGAAGGCCCGTTGCCAGATGGCCTCGCGCGCCTCGGCGTCGGGCTGCGGGAAGTCCACGAGGAAACGCAGGCGGCGCAGGAACGCGTCGTCGATGTTCTGCTTGAGGTTCGTCGTGAGGATGGCGATGCCCTCGAACGCCTCCATGCGCTGCAGGAGGTAGGCGACCTCGACGTTGGCATGCCGGTCGTGGGCGTCCTTCACGTCGGACCGCTTGCCGAACAGGGCGTCGGCCTCGTCGAACAGCAGCAGCGCACCGCGTCGCTCGGCGACACCGAAGGCGGTGTCGATGTTCTTCTCCGTCTCGCCCAGGTACTTCGACACGGTGCGCGAGAGGTCGACCAGCAGCAGCTCGACGCCCAGATCGCGAGCCAGGACCTGGGCGGCCATCGTCTTGCCCGTGCCACTGGGGCCGCAGAACAGCGCAGACACGCCCCGGCCGTAGGTCAGTCGGTCGAGGAATCCCCAGCGGTCCAGCACCGAGGCCGATCGCGTGAAGTGCGCCGCGATGGATCGCAGCTCTGCCTTCGCCTTGTCCGCCAGGACCAGGTCGTCCCACGTGAACCGCGTCGCGACGGACCGGACCGACGGCGGCAGCTCCTCGTGATCGAGCACCGCGGCCAGCTGCCGCAGGCGTCGGGGGGTCGGCTCGTCCGACTCCCAGGGCTGATCGGCGCAGCGGTCGACGACGTCGGCGATCTCGGGCGGGCCGAGCGGAAGCGTCGAGGCGAGTGCCGCGGCCTCGACGTCAGTGAGGTGGAGGCCTCGGCTGCTCGCGGCTTCCGCCCACAGCCCGATGCGCTCCTCGACGTCCGGCTGAGGCCGGGACAGCATGACCGCCGTGCGGTCGTGCTCGAGCTCGGGGCAGGGGGCGTCGTACACGAGGGCGAGGAGCGGGCCGTCGAACGAGCGGAAGACCTCACCGAGGTGACGGCGGTCGGGTGCCGCGAGTCCGCCCACGCCACGCAGGTGCAGGACCGAGCCTGTCAGCGCCGCGAGGCACGCCCAGTTCGCCACGACCTCGTCCACCGAGTGCCCCGTCGCGACCGTGGCGAGGTCACCCTCGACGAGCGCCACGCCGGCCTCGGCCGCGACGCGCTCGAGCCATCTGCCCCCGGGCTCGGCCAGGCGTACGAGCGCCGTGCCGCTCGCACCGGCGATGGCAGCGCTCAACCGTTCGGCCGCACGCTGTTCCGCGCCGGTGGACGCCTCCGTGCCGGGCGACCTCAACAGGCGGGCGCCGGTCGCCCGGGCCGCGGCGGTCATCGTGGGCGCGAACAAGGCCGTCACCAGTGCCGGTGAGGGCGACAGTCCGACTTCGACGAGGGGCAGCGTCCGATCACGCCGGTCCGGCACGAGGAGCCCACGGTCGAGGAGCGACCCGGGCGCGTTGAGCTCCTGCCGACAGCGCCATGCCCCCGAAGGAGTCGTGCCGAGCTCGTCCAGCAAGGTCATGCTCGGCCTGCGCCGGCCGAGGTCGTCGTGCAGCACTCCCATCGCCACGCCGAATCGACCGTCGAGCTCCGGGGCCATCGCCACCAGCAGGATGCGGAGCTCGGAGTCGGAGAGGTCGAACGTGCTGGCCGCCGCCGCAATCACATCGGGGATGTCACGCCGCTCCCCGACGACACGGGCGTCGGCTTCGGCGAGTCGACCGCGCAGCTCGTCGTCAGTGCAGTCCTCGAGCCCGAGCGACGCGAGCGCCTCCTCGGGCGACACCGTCCACCCCGCGAACGAGGGCTCGCCATGGCGCTCCGCGCGCTCTCGCAACCTCATTCCGAGCACCGACGAGACCCACGTGCTCACCGCGGTGAGATCGGCCGACGCCGGATCGGTGGCCATCGCGGAGTCCGAGGCCAGACCGCGACCACCGACAGGGATCGGACGCGAGTCGCCGGCGAGCGTGTCGGCGGCGTCCACCAGGTGCAGGCGTGCGACGCCGTCGGCGCCTTCTCCGGGACGCGCCGGAACTCCGAGCTCCTCGATGAGGCGCACGAGATTCCCGGCACCGGGGTCGTCCACCGCCATCACGGCGCGGCGCCCGGCGTCGTCCAGCAGGACGACCGACACGTTGCCTGCGCGATCGAGGAGCTCGCGGGCCCAGCCCAGCTCGATGCCCTCGGCGATGACGACCACCGGCCGATCCTCGACCAGCAGGTCCTCTGCGGTCTCGCGGTCCGGCGCCTCGATCGTGTCGAACCGTCCGGAGCCGGTGAGCAGCATCCGGAGTCCGTTCGCGAACGGCGAGCTCGCGAAGGGTCCTGCGAGGATGGCGCGCGTTCGGCTCATGGACTCGATCTCTCCACAGGGGCAACCCGACCCTTCGATCCTCCGGCGCCGTTCTGCGCGGGACCATGGACCACAGGATCGAAAACCGATCCACCCGGGGTTCAGGGGAGGCGCTGGATCGCTCCTCGTCACGGCCGTACCTCAGCGCGGGATCCTGCCCGCGTGGTGACGCACGTGTGACGGACGACGCCCACGATCTGCCCATGCATCTGATAGCGGACGGTGCGCGGTGACCGCCGTCAAGCGATCCACCCCGCACGAGCAGGTCGTGGTGCTCCGGCTCTGGACCGAGGCCCACGACCCCCGTCCTCGTGGCCGGCTGATCGTCGCGGCAGACGAGCCCGGGGAGCCGCTGATCGGGACCCCGGCGATCCTGGCCGCCCTGGAGACGGTGCTCCGCTCGTTCGAGGCCGCCGGCCCCGCCCAGGACGCCGCGAACGACGGGTGAGACGCAGCTGCATCGCCCACGGTGACGGACCGGAAATGTCCGCTGGAGCATGCTGGCCTCCTCGTCTCCGGAAGGAGGGGCCATGCCGCACGTACGGCTCCACCTGCTCGGCGGGTTCGAGCTGACGATCGACGGGCAACAGGCGGCCGCCCTGCAGCCCGGCTCCCAGCGACTGCTCGCCTTCGTCGCCCTGACGCTCCGCGGCGTCGAGCGCGACTTCGCCGCTCAGCAGCTGTGGCCCGACAGCACCGAGGAACGCGCGCGCGCCAACCTGCGCTCATCGCTGTGGCGGCTCCGACGACTGCCGGTGAGCTTGGTCGAGACCACGCCGACCCGACTCCGACTGGCCGATTCCGTGTGGGTCGACATCCGCGACGGGATCGGCGAGCTGACCGAGGCCGACGGGTGGGAGGGCCCGGTGGCGTTGGACTCCCTGTTCGTCGACCTGCTCCCGGACTGGTACGACGAGTGGTTGACCATCGAGCGGGAGAAGCTGCGGCAGGTGATCCTGCGGGCGCTCGAGGACCGGGCCCGGCTCGCGCTGGCTCGCGGCGACCCCGGCGAGGCGATCCAGGTCGGGCTGACGGCGATGGCGATCGACCCCCTGCGCGAGACCACCTGTCGGCTCTTGATGGAAGTGCACCTGTCGGAGGGCAACGAGTACGACGCGCAGCGGGCGCTCGACGACTACCGGCGACGGCTCGCATGTGACCCGCGCGTCTCGGTCTCGGCGGAGACCGAGGAGCTCCTGCACCGGAACCGCGGCCCGGCGATGCCCGAGACTGCGGTCGCTCACCGCATCGGCGGCTGACCTCCGGCCATCAACACGTCCAGGGCCGCAGACGGGTGCACGCCGAGGTCACGCCAGAGCAGCTGGCGGAATCCCGCGTACTGGCGGCGCGCGTCCACCACGTTCCCCTCCGCGAGGTAGGCCTCGATGAGCACCCGTTGGGCACTCTCCCGCAGCGGCTCCGCAGCGACGGCGCTCAGGCCCGCCTCGACTGCCTCGGCATACCGTCCCTGCGCTCGCAGGCGGACCGAGAGCGCTTCCATCGCGTGCAGCCGGAACTGCCGAACCCGTTCGCGTTCGAACACGATCCAGTCGTCCTCCCAGCCGGGCAAGAGGTCCCTCGAGAACATCTCCAGCAGCTCCTCCGGGGCGGGTCCGCGGTCTTCCGGCCCGGCGTCGAGGAGCTCCCGCGCGGCCTGCAGCACGTCCGCGACGTCGACGCGCACGTCCCCGCACAGGGAGAGCTGATCGCTGCGCGCGGCGACCACCCGCCCGCGGACTGCATGGAGCTTCCACAGCGCGGCGCGCAGGTTCGCGACAGCGCGTTGGTCGGGCAGCTCGTGCCACAGGCTGCGCGCGACCTGGGCGCGGGGCTGCGACCGCGTGTGCAGGCCCAGGAAGGCCAGGACCCGCTGACTGCTTGTCGGGACGTGGACACCCTCCCCGTCGATGACGAGCTGGAACCCGCTGAGCAGCACGAGCCGGACGGGCCTCGGAGCACTGGCGGGCGCTCGATCGCTCGCCGCTAGCCACTCCCCTTGATCGCGCATACGGCCTCGCCCCCGCAGGCATCCGTCGTCGAAGGGTGCCGCAACACCACCCGACACCCAGTCCCGTTGCTGCTGAGAACCTCACGTCCACCATGCCGTCAACAACCTGCGCTGGTCAATGGAGGCACAGGACCGCTCTGCCGTCCGGGAGTCGTCAAGGACCCACGGCGCGACCACAATGGAGCCCATGGCCGTCATCGAGAACTCGAAGGTCGCGATCGTCGGCGCCGGCAGCGTGGGCACGGCGATCGCCTATGCGTGCCTGATCCGCCGGTCGGCGCGGACGATCGCGTTGTACGACGTGAACGAGCCGAAGGTGGACGCCGAGGTGCTCGATCTGCAGCACGGGGCGCTCTACACCGGCAGCAGCCAGATCACCGGCGGCGCGGATCCGTCGGTCGTCGCGGGCGCCCACGTGGTCGTCAT
>JBEVDF010000103.1:0-6419 GCA_040514145.1 Aeromicrobium sp. | reverse complement strand
GTACCAAGGTGTCGCTGGGGCGACCCGAAGGTCGAAAGATCCGTCACTACAGGGTGCGGAAGGTAGAAAGTTCAGTCCTGCGGTGCCGAGAGCGGGACTCGAACCCGCACGCCCTTTCGGACAATGGTTTTTGAGACCATCGCGTCTACCATTCCGCCATCTCGGCTCACTGTCGTGCCCGATAACCTTAAGGGGTGACCGATCCAGAACGCTCGACCGCCCCCACGCCTCGTGTGGTGATCGATGAGGACGAGGCCCTCATCCGCATGGACCTCGCCGAGATGCTCGTCGAGCAGGGGTACGAGGTCGTCGGTGAGGCAGCCGATGGGCAGGTCGCGGTCGACCTCGCGCGGGAGCACCGACCCGACCTGGTGATGATGGACGTCCAGATGCCCGGCGTCGACGGGATCACCGCCGCGTCGCAGATTGCGGCCGAGCGCATCGCCCCGGTCGTGATGCTCACCGCGTTCAGCCAGCGCGAGCTCGTCGAGCGCGCTCGCGAGGCCGGCGCGATGGCCTACCTGGTCAAGCCCTTCACCGCGTCCGATCTGGTGCCGGCGATCGAGATGGCCCGCAGTCGCTACGCCGAGCTTCGAGCCCTCGAGGCCGAGGTCGGCGACCTGCACGAGCAGCTCGCCACCCGCAAGGTCGTGGAGCAGGCCAAGGCGGTCCTGCAGGAGGCCCTGGGACTGACCGAGCCGCAGGCCTTCCGGTGGATCCAGAAGACCGCGATGGACGTGCGCCTGTCGATGCGGCAGGTGGCCGAGGCCGTGATGGAGAACGGGCCGTCGTTGCAGGGCTGAACCGGGGCAGTGTGACAACGGTTACAAGTTGACTACGAAACGCCGCAATCACGCAACGCACGAGATTTGGAAACTTTCGAGGGCTAGGTTTCTTGTCACATCGTGCCGGGCGAACCGACCCGTGCGCGGATCCACTTCACACGGAGGATTGATGAAGCGCTCCACCACGACGCTCCGTCTGGCCGCCCTGGCCAGCGCCAGCGCACTCGTCCTCGCCGCCTGTGGCGGCGGCGACGAAAGCTCTGACGACAACGACAAGGACATCGCGAAGGGCGACGGCGAGTTCGTCGTCGGTTCGCTGCTCCCGCAGACCGGCAGCCTCGCCTTCCTCGGCCCGCCGGAGTTCGCCGGCGTCGACCTCGCCGTCCAGGAGATCAACGAGGCGGGTGGCGTCCTGGGCAAGGACGCGCGCCACGTCAAGGGTGACTCGGGCGACACCGACTCGGGCATCGCGCCGACCGAGGCCGACAAGCTGATCAAGGCCAAGTCCGACGTCATCGTCGGTGCCGCCTCCTCGGGCGTCTCCATGACGGTCATCGACAAGATCCTCGCGGCCGGCGTGGTGCAGTACTCGCCCGCCAACACGTCGACCGACTTCGACATGGGCAAGTACGGCGAGCCGGACCTCTACTTCCGTACGGCTCCGTCCGACGTCCTGCAGGGTGCCGTCATGGCCAACCTGCTGGTCGAGGACGGCCGCCAGAACGTCGCGATCCTCGCGCGTCAGGACTCCTACGGTGAGACCCTGGCCGAGGAGGTCAAGAAGGGCCTCGAGGCGGCCGGCTCCAAGGTCGCCGTCACGTCGTTCTACGGCGAGAAGGCTCCTTCGTACGACTCGCAGGTCGATGACGTCGCCGCTGCCAAGCCCGACGCCGTCGTGCTGATCGCGTTCGACGAGACGAAGAAGATCATCCCGCAGCTGGTCAGCAAGGGTGTCGGCCCGCAGGACGTCTCCACGTACTTCGTCGACGGCAACGTCGCGGACTACTCCGACCAGTCCTTCGCGCCGGAGCTCAAGGGCGTCAAGGGCACGGTCCCCGGCGCCGAGGCGGCCGACGACTTCAAGAAGCGCCTGCTGGGCGTCGACCCGAAGCTGAAGGACTACTCCTACGCGGCCGAGTCCTACGACGCCGTCGTCACGTCGGCCCTCGCGGCCATCGCGGCTGACAACGAGTCGGGCGACGCGATCGCCTCCGAGCTCGTCGAGATCACGAAGGGCGGCGAGAAGTGCACGACGTTCAAGCAGTGCGCTGATCTGCTGGCCGACGACAAGGACATCGACTACGACGGTGTCTCCGGTCCCATCGAGTTCGGTGAGACGGGCAGCCCGACGTCCGCCTCGATCGGCATCTACGAGTACGACGCCAAGGGCGGCTACAAGCCCGTCAACTACATCGCGGGCGACATCTGAGTCGACGACTCAGTCTCCGCATCAGGAGGGCCCGGGGCGCATGCCCCGGGCCCTTCGCCTTTCCCCCCGTGCGGGGAGGCGCAGACGAAAGCGCCGCCTCCCGTCGGGGAGGCGGCGCTCTCGTGGTGAAGCGGTGCGGTGTCAGCCCGCCTGGCGGCCCAGGGTGCCGAGGTACAGCTCGATCACCTTGGGGTCGTTCGCCAGCTCGCGACCGGTGCCGCTGTAGGCCGTGGTGCCCTGGTCCAGGACGTAGCCGCGGTCGCAGATCTGCAGGCACCGGCGGGCGTTCTGCTCGACCATGATGATCGAGACGCCGGCCTGGTTGATCTTGCGGGTCTGGACGAAGACCTCGTCCTGCATGACGGGGGACAGGCCCGCGGAGGGCTCGTCCAGCAGGAGCACCGAGGGCTCCATCATCAGCGCGCGACCCATCGCGACCATCTGACGCTCGCCACCGGACAGCGACCCCGCCCGCTGCTTGGCGCGCTGGCCGAGCGTGGGGAACAGGTCGGTGACGAAGGCGAAGCGGTCCTTGAACTTCGAGGGGGCCTGGTAGCAGCCCATCTCGAGGTTCTCCTCGATCGTGAGGCTCGGGAACACGTTGTTCGTCTGGGGGACGAACCCGATGCCCTGGCTCACCAGGACGTCGGCGCGCTTGTTCGTGATCTCCTCGCCCGCGAGCAGCACGGTGCCCGAGTGGATCTTGACCAGGCCGAACAGGGCCTTGAGCAAGGTGGACTTGCCGGCGCCGTTCGGGCCGATGATGCCGACCAGCTCGCCGGGCTGGCAGTACAGGTCGGCACCGTTGAGGATGTTGACGCCCGGCAGGTAGCCGGCGATGAGGTTGTCCGCGCGCACGACAGCGCCCTCGGCGCCCTCGAGGTGCTTGCGGCGCTCAGCCTCCGGCGTCTGTGGGGTGGGGATGGCGTCACTCATTTGTCGGGCTCCTCGGCTTCGATCTCGGCCTCGACCTGCGCGGCGAGCTGCTCTTCGTCCAGTTCGGTGAGGTCCTCGTCGTGGTGGGCACCCAGGTACGCGTCGATGACGCGCTGGTCGGCCATGACGGCCTCGGGGGTGCCCTCGGCGACGATCTGCCCCTGGGCCATGACGATGACCCAGTCGGAGATGTCGCGGACCATGTCCATGTCGTGCTCGACGAACAGGACCGTGCGGCCCTCGTCGCGCAGCGACTTCACGTGCCCCAGCAGCGACTGCTTGAGGGCCGGGTTCACGCCTGCCATCGGCTCGTCGAGCATGATCAGCTCGGGGTCGACCATGAGCGCGCGCGCCATCTCGAGCAGCTTGCGCTGGCCGCCGGACAGCGAGCCGGCGAAGTCCTCACGCTTGGCGTCGAGCTTGAAACGGGCGAGGAGGTCGTCCGCGCGAGCGGTGATCTCGTCCTCCTGGCCGCGCCACAGCGTCTTGATGATCGACGGGAAGAACTTCTCGCCGCGCTGGCCCGTGGCTCCGAGGCGCATGTTCTCGATGACCGTGAGCTTCGAGAGCACCTTGGTCAGCTGGAACGTGCGCACCATGCCCAGGCGCGCCACCTTGTAGGCGGGCACCTTGGCCAGGGAGGTCTCGTTGAACGCCCACGAGCCACTGTCGGGGAGGTCGAACCCGGTCAGCAGGTTGAACAGCGTGGTCTTGCCGGCGCCGTTCGGGCCGATCAGCGCGGTGATGACGCCGCGCTGGATCTCGACGTGCTGGACGTCGACGGCCTTGAGTCCACCGAACGTGCGGGTGATGTCGTCGCCCACCACGATCGGGTCGGGCTTCTTCACCCCCGGATCGTTGGGCAGGGCGGCGAGTGCCTCGCGGGCACTGGTGATGTCAACGGTCATCGAGCGCGATCTCCCTTCGGTCGCCGAAGATCCCCTGGGGTCGGAAGATCATCAGCAGCATGAGGCCGAGGCCCATGAGGATGTAGCGGATCAGGCTGGCCTGCGTGTCGGTCATGACCGAGGCCGGGATCAGCGGGTCGACGCCACTGGTGGCCTGGCTGAAGAACTCGCCGAGGCCACTGATGAGGAACCAGAAGATCATCGAGCCGACGACGGGTCCGAGCACACGGGCCGCGCCGCCGATGAGCAGTGCCGTGTAGGCGAAGAACGTCAGGTTGGTGCTGTAGTCCGACGGGACGACCGAGGCCTGCTTGAGCGCGTAGAAGATGCCGCCCAGACCGCCGATCATGCCGCCGAGCATGAGCGCCTGCATCTTGTACAGGAACACGTTCTTGCCCAGCGAGCGCACGGCGTCCTCGTCCTCACGGATCGAGCGCAGCACGCGGCCCCAGGGGCTGCGCATGAGCGCCCACGTCAGGAGGCAGCACAGCGCGACGACGGCCCAGCCGACGGTCATGGCCCACAGGTCGTTGGGGCCCCAGGACGCGAATCCCAGGTCGATGCCGCCGCTGTAGGGGTTGAGGCTGTTCCACGTCTCCGTGAAGCCGTTGAGGCCGTTCGAGCCGCCGAAGACGGCCTTGGTCTCCACGGCGCCGAACACCAGGCGCAGGATCTCCGCCGCCGCGATGGTGACGATCGCCAGGTAGTCGGCCCGGAGCCTCAGGGTGGGGACACCGAGCACCAGGGCGAGCAGGAGCGAGGCGAACAGGCCCGCCGCGATGCCCACGGGCAGCGGCAGGTCGAGTCGGACCATCGTGACCGCGAGGCCGTAGGCGCCCACGGCCATGAAGCCGGCCTGGCCGAAGTTCAGCAGTCCGGTGTAGCCGAAGTGGATGTTGAGGCCGATCGCGGCGAGCGCGAAGACGATCGCCTGCGGGCCGAAGGCGTTGGAGAACGCCGCATCGATGATGCTGCTGAGATCCATGTCAGCCGATCCTCTCCGCGCGGCCCAGGATGCCCTGCGGCCTGATGAGCAGGATGAGGATGAGCACGACCAGCGCGCCCACCTCCTTGATGGAGCTGGGGACGCCCAGCAGCGGCCCGACCTCGGTGATGATGCCGATGATCAGCGAGCCCAGGACCGCGCCCCAGACGGTGCCGAGTCCACCGAGGACGGTGGCGGCGAACACCATGAGCAGCAACTGGTAGCCCATCATGAAGTTGACCTGGCTGTTGAGACCCAGCAGGACGCCCGAGAGCGCCGAGAGCGCCGCGCCCATGACCCAGACCGACGAGATCACGCCGTCGACGCGCATGCCGGACGAGGCCGAGAGGGCCGGGTTGTCCGAGACGGCGCGCATGGCCTTGCCCAAGCGGGTACGAGTCATGATCGTGGCGACGATGCCGATCGCGACGATCGCGATGACCATGATCGCGACCTCCTTGCTCGACAGGTCGAACAGGCCGTAGTCACGCGCTCGCTGCGAGGTGTAGTCGGTGTACGAGCGGGTCCCCGCACCGAAGAAGAACTGGAACAGGTTGCGCAGCAGCAGTCCGAGGCCGATCGAGACGATCATCATGGCGATGATGCCGGTGCCCCGGTTGCGCAGTGGTCGCCACAGCACGCGGTCCTGGCCCCAGCCGAAGAGGCCGCCGATCACGATGGTCAGCAGGCCCGCGACGATCACCGGTAGTCCGAGGGTCGCGTTCAGGAAGTAGGCGGTGATCGCGCCGAAGGTGATCAGCTCGCCGTGCGAGAAGTTCGTCAGGCCCGTCGTGCCGAAGATCAGTGACAGGCCCATCGCGGCGAGCGCGATGATGAGGCCGTACTTGATGCCGGAGATGAGGCTGTCGACGAGACGCTCGGCGAACGGCGTGGCCTCGACGACCTTGCCGTTCAGCGGGAACGCGACGTTCTGACCCGACGCGAGGTTCACGGTGACGTCGAGCGACTTCTTGCCGGTCAGCTTCACGCCGGCCGGAAGCGTGGACTCGTCGATCGAGACCTCGTACTGGCCCTTGCCGGGGATCGCGATGGCGGCGACGCCCAGGTCGTTGGTGACGGCGCTGCCGATCTGGGTGCCGGTGTCGTCGGACACGGTGACGGTGACGTCGGGGACGGGCGGCGGGTTGTCGCCGGCCTTGCCCCCCTTCTGGTCGAGCAACCGCACGCGGATCGCCGGACCTGTCACGGGGGCATCGGAGGCCGGCGCCGAGGCACTGGGTCCGGGAGTGGGGGACGTGGTCTCAGCCATCGCCGGGTTCGCGAGAAACACGAGCCCGGCGAAGATCACCGAGAGCAGCGCCGCTGTTCGCAGTCGCACACATTCTCCTGTCGATGGCTGCGCGCCGGGGTCAGGC
>JBEVDF010000069.1:0-4248 GCA_040514145.1 Aeromicrobium sp. | reverse complement strand
GGATACGCCACATGGTCGGGCAGTGTGAGCCCGGCGAAGCCGCACTCCTCGGCCACCGCCGCGACGGGAAGCAGGTGCTCGGCCGGCTGGAAGCCCGCGCCGATGTAGGGGAGTGTCACCCCTCAGGCTTTGGGTGGGACGTGGTTCGGCTCGACGACCGACGTGAACCCCATCTCTTGGCGCTGCTCGTGCGACAGCTCCTCGGCCACCAGGAACGTGCCGGTCGCCGGACCGCTGCGCTGGACGCCCTCGGGATCACCGAGCGCGCGCAGAAACTCCAGGTGGTGCTGGGACTCCCCGTGCGCGTTGAACGCCTCGAGATCGCGCCACACCTCGACCCAGTTGAACGCGCCGGGCTCGGTGATGTCCTCGGAACACGTGTAGGCCACGCAGCCGTCCTCCACGAGGCTGGCGGCGATGGTGTCGCGCGTGAGCTTCTTGAACGCCTCGATGGAGTCGGAGGCGATGCGGGTAGTGGCTAGGACAGTGATCATGGAGAGCCCTCTTCGCAAGAGTTAACTAGGTGATATCAAATGCAGTGTTGTGCACTAGATCACACTGAGTCAACCCCGATGCGCGGCACCGCATTAGACAAATGATATAACTGATGGAGGACATGCGTGTTGCGTGCCACCGGCGTGAGGACAGATCATGGGACTACAAGACCGCCTGGGCCAGCTTCTCCAGGAAGCGCCGGCTGATGTCGAGACCGTCAACCTGGGCGAGACATGGTGGACCTGGGGCCAGCTGGGCGACGTCGTCCGCGCAGTGGACCAGGCGTGCACCTCTGCTGGCCTGGGTGCGGGCGCGCGTGTCGGCGTGGTGCTGCGCAACCGCCCGGAAACCGTCGCCGTTGCGCTGGGCGTGCTTGCGTCCGGTCGGTGCATCACAACCCTGAACCCGCTGCAGCCGCCTTCGCGACTGGCCACCGACATCGCGCGCTCGGCGCCGCCCATGGTCATCGGCAACGTCGAGGTGCTCGACAACACCGCCGTCCGTGGGGCAATCGAGGCAGCAGGCGTGGCGGTCGTCCTGGGCGACGACGGCTCCTTGGCGCCGGCCGAGCCCTCCGTCCGCGAGTGGTCCGAGGACGCTTACAGCATCGGCACCGCCGTCGAGATGATGACGTCGGGCACAACAGGTCCGCCCAAGCGCATCAATCTGACCTACCGCCAGCTCGACAGCGCCTTCTCAGCACAGGGTTCGGGGACAGGCGAGGTGCGCCTCAGCATGGCCGTCGGCATTGTCTCGGCGCCGCTCGTGCACATCGGCGGCCTCTGGCACGCGCTGAACACAGTGCTTGCCGGACGCCGGCTCGTCCTGCTCGATCGGTTCCGCGTGTCCGACTGGGTCGCTGCGGTCGAGCAGTTCCGGCCCAAGGTCGTGAGCCTGGTGCCCGCGGCTCTCCAGGCTGTCCTTAACGCCGACGTCCCGGCGGAATCGCTGTCAAGTGTCAGGGCCGTCACTAGTGGCACGGCAGCGTGCCCACCCGAGCTCATCGACGCGTTCACGGGTCGTTACGGCATACCGATCCTGACCACCTACGGTGCCACCGAGTTCGCGGGCGCCGTCGCAGGATGGTCGCTGGCCGACCATCACCAGTGGCGCGAGCGCAAGCGCGGGAGCGTGGGTCGGGCCTTCCGTGGCGTCCGCATCCGTGCGGTCGATCCCCAAGGCGACGAGCTGCCCGCCGGTGAGGTGGGGCAGCTCCAGATCAGTGCTGCGCAATTGAGCGCCGACGAGTCGTGGACGAGCACGAGCGATCTCGGCTGCATCGACAGCGACGGTTTCCTCTTCATCACCGGACGCGCTGACGATGCCATCGTCCGCGGAGGTTTCAAGGTTCAGCCCTCGACGGTCCAGGCCGCTCTCGAGAAGCACCCTGCCGTGGCAGCTGCTGCTGTGGCCGGCCTGCCGGACGCGCGCCTCGGCAAGGTGCCGGTGGCGGTCGTCGAGCTGCTCGACGGCGCCACGCCACCGACCGTCGAGGAGCTCCTGGATCTCGCGCGCGAGGAGCTCGTGCCCTACGAGGTGCCCGTCGACATCAAGATCGTCGGCGAGCTCCCGCGCACACCGTCGATGAAGATCAGTAGGGCCGAGGTGATCGCGCTGTTCGAGGACCCCGCGGGCGTCAGCTGAGACAGCCGGACCACGGCCGCCGGGTCACCAGTCGACGGTGGTTGTGCGTCCGATCGACTCCAGGTGCCACCGCTCGCTGCCGAGCGTCGTCTCCAGCACGAGCGAGCGCCGCGCGAACAGGTGCGCGTCGGTCTCGTCGGAGAAGCCCATGGCGCCGTGGTTCTGGATGTTGTCGGCCGCGTTGCTCCTAGACGCCGCGCTCGCCACGACGCGCGCTGCCGCCAGGTGGTAGGTGCCACTGGGGTCACCACCGTCCCATGCGAGCGCTCCGTAAACGGTTTGGAAGTACGCGCTCTCGGCCCGCAGGGCCATGTCGGCACAGCGGTGCTTCACGGCCTGGAACATGCCGATCGGCTTTCCGTACTGTTCACGGATCTTCGTGTACGCCGCAGAGGCGTCGCGGGTGGCCTCGGCTGCGCCCGTCAGCTGAGCCGACACGAGGGCCGCGCCGCGCCACCACAGCGCGTCGGTGGCTGCCGTCACGATGGCCGGCACGTCGGTCGCCCGGACCGTGCCGACTCCGACGGTGGGGTCCATTGACGAGATCGCCTGTACGTCGAGGGTGGACGCCTCTACCAGGGCCGCACCAGTGGGGGAGACGACCAGCACCAGGTCGGCGCCAGGTGCGTCCAGCACCCGGTACGTACCAGAGACGGTCGAGCCGACGGTGGCCTCAGGGTCCTGGAAGGGCTCGGCGAGCGCGATCCGTACTGCGCCCGACGTGATGCGCTCGACGAGCTCGGCATCGCTGGCTGCGGCGGCCAGATGGGCACCGAGCACGGTGCCGAGCACCGGGCCGGGGGTGAGCGCGCGTCCGAGTTCGCGGAAGACCAGCACCTCCTCGGCGATGCCGAGACCGATGCCGCCGAGGGACTCGTCGATCGCGAGGCCGAAGACGCCGAGCTCGGCGAGCTGGGTCCACGACTGGCCGGCGTCATCGCCGGGGACGTAGGTGCGCATCTGGTCGAGTGGGATGCGCTCGCGCAGCACCTCGGCGATGGACGAGACGATCTCGACCTGGTCAGGGGAGGGCAGCAGATCCATGGTGTCTCCTTCTCAACGATCCTTGGGCAGGCCGAGGACCCGCTCGCCGATGATCGTGCGCTGTATGTCTTTGGTGCCCGCGGCGATGACGTTGCGGAAGCTGTTGAGGTAGCCGAGGCTCCATCGGGCCTCCGGCGTCTCACCCACGAATACGCGGCCCCCACCGGTGACCTGGGAGGCCAGGTCGTAGGTGCGCTGGGTCAGCAGTCCGAAGTACAGGCGCGTGTAGGACGACTCCGGGCCCGGGTTGCCGTGGCGGGCGACCCGCGACACCGTCGCGAAGTTGAGAGCGCGCAGCGAGGCGACCTCGGCGCGCAGCCGCGTCAGCTCGACGCGAAGGTAGTCGTCGTCCCAGGCCCGGCCCTTGCCGTCCCAGCTAGGGAGGTCGTGCGCTGCCGCGACCAGGTGCTCGACCGTGCGACCCAGCTCGATGATGTCGGCCATGAACGCGGTGCCGCGCTCGAACGACAGCGTGGACATGGCGACGGACCAGCCGTCGTTGATCTCGCCGACGACCTTCGACAACGGGATGCGGACGTTGTCGTAGTAGACCTCGGAAAAGTCGTAGTAGCCGGTGATGTTCTTGATCGGGCGCACCTCGATGCCCGGGTAGGACATGTCGTTGATGACCCAGGTGATGCCCTTGTGCTTGCGGACGTCGGGATCGGTGCGGACCAGGAGCTCTTGGACGTCTGCGGCCTGGGCGTAGCTGGTCCAGGTCTTCTGCCCGTTCACCACGAGCTCATCGCCCTCGATGACGGCTCGGGTGCGCAGGCTCGCGAGGTCGCTGCCTGCGCCGGGCTCGCTGAATCCCTGGCACCAGACGATGTCGCCGCGCAGGATCTGGGGAAGGTACTCGGCCTTCTGCTCCTCGGTGCCTCGCGCGATGATCGTCGGCCCGGCGTGGGCCTGTCCCACGAAGCACACGCCGACCGACGGGGCCCCGGACCGGGCGTACTCCTCATACCAGATGAGCTGCTCCATGAGCGAAAGGTTGCGTCCGCCGTACTCGCTCGGCCACGAAATGCCGGCCCACCCGCCGTCGAACTGCTGACGCTGCCACGC
>JBEVDF010000060.1:0-4796 GCA_040514145.1 Aeromicrobium sp. | reverse complement strand
GTTGCCCTCGAAGCCATCGACGTCCTCGGAGAGGCCGACGATCGAGTTGCCGAACACGAGCGGGAAGAACGGCGTGTCAGCGAAGACCGCCTCGGCGGCCTCGTCCAGGCCCGGCTTGCGCTCATCGGGCTCGCTGGACACGTCGGCCTTCTCCAGCGCCTTCTCCAGGCCGGGGATCCACTCGTCCGACGTGTTGAAGTAGCCGTCCGCCGAGAACAGCAGGCGGTACGTCATTGCCGGATCCGGGCGACCGGTCCACTGCGACAGCAACGCCGGCGCCTTCTTGTCGTTGAAGAAGTCGCTCGAGGCCTGGACGATCTCCAGCGGCTTGAGGTCGACCGTGACGCCGACGTCGGCCCACTGCTCCTTGAGGATCTCGGCGACACGGACGGTCGCGGAGTCCGCGTTGACGATCATGTCGAACGTCAGGTCGGACTTGCCGGCCGCGGCGAGCAGCTTCTTGGCCTCGTCGGGGTTGAAGTCCGACTTCACCGACTCCGGCGGAGCGGCCCAGTAGTCGCTCGGCAGGGCGCCGTGCGCGACCGAGCCACGCCCGAAGTAGGCGCTCTTGAGCAACGCCTCGCGGTCGATCGCCATGCTCAGGGCCTTGCGCACCTGCGGGTCACCGAGCTCCTCGGAGGCGCGGTTCAGGTACACCTGGTTGACGTTGACGCGCGGGGTGTCGCTGACGATCACGTTCGAGGCCTTCTCGAGTCCGTCGGCGTCGGACGGCGACACGTCCATGACCACGTCCTGCTGGCCCGAGCGCAGTGACGTCACGCGGGTCTTCGGGTCGGGCATGATGTTGAAGTTGATCGCCGACACACGCTCGGCGTTCTCGTCCCAGTAGTCCGCGAAGCGCTTGACCTTGATGACCGAGCCGCGCTTCCACTCGACGAACTCCCAGCCACCGGCGCCCACGGGCTTGGTGCTCAGGTCGCCACCGGCCGCCTCGGCCGCCTTGGGCGAGACCATCATGCCCGCGCGGTCGGCGAGCACGAGCAGCAGCGAGGCGTCGGGCCCGTTGAGCTTGTACGTGACCGTGTACTCGTCGTCGGCCGTGACCGAGTCGACCGACGCGAGGTCGGCCTGGATGTTGGAGCCCTCGCCCTTGGCGCGCTCGAAGTTGTACACGACCGCCTCGGCGTTGAACGGCTCGCCGTCGTGGAACTTCACGCCCTCACGCAGCTTCAACGTCAGCTCGGTCGGCGACTTCTGCTCCCACGACTCGGCCAGGCCCGGCTGGGCCTCGAGACCCTTGTCGAAGGAGACCAGCGTGTCGTACAGCGGGTAGATCAGCACGTGGTCCGTGCCCGCGTTGCCGCGGATCGGATCGAGCGAGGACGCGTCGGAGACGGCCGCCACGCGCAGTGCGCGGTCGGAGTCGCCTGAGTCGCCCCCGCCACCGCCACAGGCGGCCACGACGGAGAGGAGGAGCGCCGCAGCGATCGCACCCCCACGGAATCGGATCTTCATGATGCCTGCCCTTCGTTCCACTGCTGACGCAGTTTGTACTTTTCGATTTTGTTGGTCGGGGTCCGGGGAATCTGCTCCACCGGGATCACGTCACGGGGCCGCATGAACTTCGGCATCGTGTCGAGACAGTGCTGCTCGATCGCGGCGCGATCGAACGTGTGGCCGTCGGCCACCTCCACGAAGGCGACGACGTCGTCCTCGTCCCCCTCGCCACTGGGCACCGCGATGACCGCGGCCAGGGCGAGGGACGGATGCTTGAGGAGCATCTCCTCGATGTGGAAGCCGGAGATGTTCTCGCCCCGGACGCGAATGCGGTCGCCCATCCGGTCGATGTACGCGAACACCCCGTCCTCGTCGCGGACGGCGGCATCACCGGTGTGGAACCAGAGGTTCCGCCAGGCCTTCACGGTGGCCTCGGGCTTCGCGAGGTACTCCTCGTGAATCAGCGCGGGCACGCGGGGGCGCATCGCCAGCTGTCCGGCGACGCCGTCGGGGCAGACCCGATCGCGGTCGTCGAGGATGGCGACCTCGAGGAAGGGCGTGGGCTTGCCCATGATCCCCTTCGGCATCGGGTCCGCGCCCCGCAGGACGAGCAGCCCGTGCTCCTCGAAGACGCCGCGCATCCGATCGTGCGAGAGGCCGCGGTACAGGTCGTCGGGGGTGCCCTGACCCGGGTCGGTCTGCTCGGTCAGCGTGACGAGCGGGTTGCCGGACTCGGACTGCCCGAAGCCCGAGGTGACGAAGTCGATGCCGAACCGCGTCGCGAAGTCGTGGTGGTTGGCCGGCAGGGGCTGCAGGTGCACCTTGTTCAACGGGTTGCGGCGGTCCTCGTCGCGCGGCTCGGCGTTGAGCAGCCACGGTGTCATGACGTCCAGCAGGACGGCGGTGGTGCATCCGGTCTCGTTGATCCGCCGCCAGAAGTCGTTCGGGCTGAAGCGGTCCCACAGGCTCACCGAGGCGCCGCACCAGAGGGCGCGCACGACGTTGAAGTGAGCTCCGCCGACGTGGTACATCGGCAGGTCGTTGTAGACGACGTCGTCCGGAGTCATCATCGTGCGCGCGACCCAGGTGTAGCCGTTGACCCACCGGTGCGACTGGACGACGCCCTTCGACGGCCCGGTCGTCCCCGAGGTGTAGATGACGTTGGCCGGGTCGTCGAACTCGACACGCACGTCGGGCCGCTCGGCCGGCTGGATCAGCTCGCCGAACCCGCCGTCACGCAGGCCGTCGATGACGATCACCCGCGGCGAGCACTCGAGCCGGTCCTCGATGTCGACGATCCGGTCGTGCATGGCGCGGTCGACGAGCAGCACGGCGGGCCGGGTGTCGTTGAGCTGGTACGCCAGCAGGTCGCCCGCGTACTGGAAGTTGACCGGGGCGTACACGGCGCCGGCCTTCCACAGGCCGTACATCACCAGGGTCGAGACGAGCGGATGCGTGGTCAGGATGCTGACCCGGACGGCCGGCTCCACACCGAGGGCGGCCAGGTTCCCCGCCACGTGGTCGGTGAGCCGGCCCAGCTCGGTGTAGGTCAGCGTCTCGCCGGTCTCGCCGTAGACGATCGCCTGGCTGTCGCCGGACGTCGCCACGTGGTGGTCGAGCGCGTCGACGGCGGTGGCGAAGTCGTACTCCAGCAGCGCCTCGAGCTCGGCGGCGCTCACGGTGTCACCCATGTCAGGGCCTCGTTCCGAAGGACGGGGGGCCGACCTGCTCGGGGATCACGCGGTACGCGTCGCGCACCCAGCGCGTCAGCAGCTCGCGGCTGCGCCGCGGGTCGATGAGGTCCTGCACGCCGTAGCGCTCGGCCGTACGGAAGGGCGAGCGAGCGCCCTCGAGCCGCTGGTGGATGTCCTGCATGAGCGCCTCGGGGTCGTCCGAGGCCTCGAGGTCGGCACGGTAGGCCGCCTCGACGCCGCCCTCCACGGGCAGCGAGCCCCAGTCCCCGGAGGGCCAGGCCCACTGGCGGTTGAAGCGGTGGCGGTTGATCTGGCCGGCTCCGCCGACGCCGAAGACGCGGCGCACGATGATCTCGGCCATCGGGACCCGGGCCTGGTAGGCCGCGACCACGGCGCGGGCGCCACGGCGGATCGAGGCCGACTTCTCGGCCTGCAGCCCGATCTGCATTCCCGACTGGTCCGTCAGGCTCACGATCGGCAGGTGGAAGGTCTCGCACAGGTCGATGAGGCGTGTCATGGCGTCGGCACCGTTCGGCGTCATCGTCGCGCCCTTGTACGGATCGGTGGCGATCACGCCGACCGGGTGGCCGTCCAGGCGTGCCAGGCCGGTGTAGACCGACGCGCCGTAGCCGGCGTACTCGAAGTTCGAGCCGCCGTCGAAGACCGCGTCGAGGATCGTGCGCAGCCGGTAGGGGTGGCGGCGGTTGCGCGGCACGACGTCGGCCAGGCCCTCGGACGACGTGGCCGGCTCGATCGCCTCGGTGACCGGCGGCACGTCATGGACGCTCGACGGCAGGTAGGACAGGAAGTCGCGGACGGCCTGCAGGGCCGCCT
This sequence comes from Aeromicrobium sp., assembly GCA_040514145.1. Lineage (GTDB taxonomy): Bacteria > Actinomycetota > Actinomycetes > Propionibacteriales > Nocardioidaceae > Aeromicrobium. Next base: position 810 of record JBEVDF010000060.1, on the reverse strand, counting down.
TCTCGTCGGGGACGATGCGGTCGATCGCACCGCTGCGGCGGTGCACGTCGGCGCCGCCGAGCTGCTCCTTGTCGAGGGTCTCCCCCGTGGCGTGCTTCACGACGGGCGGTCCGGCGACGAACATCTGCGAGATGCCCTCGATCAGCACGCTGAAGTGACTCATGGCCACGCGGCCGGCGCCGAGTCCCGCCACGGGACCCATGCACGCGGCGACGACGGGGACGAGCGAGAGGTTCTCCACGAGCGCGTCCCAGCCCGGGTTGGCCGGCACGTAGGTGTAGCCGGCGTCCTCGATCATCCGGACGCTGCCGCCGCCCCCGGTCCCCTCGACGAGCCGCACCAGCGGCGTTCGCAGCGCGCCGGCCATCCGCTCGGAGTCCACCTGCTTGGCCATGATGGACGCGTCGGCCGCGCCGCCGCGGATGGTGAAGTCATCGGCACCCAGCGTGACCCGGCGACCGTCGATCTCGCCGAGGCCGAACAGGAAGTTGGCCGGCATCACGCTGACGGTGGTCCCGTCGTCGGTGCGCGTGGCGAAGCCCGCGAGTGCGCCGACCTCCTCGAAGCTGCCGTCGTCGAGCAGGTCGACGATGCGCTCGCGGACGGTGCTGCGCCCGTTCTCGTGCTGGCGACGGATCTTGTCCTCGCCGCCGAGCAACTCGGCGAAACGCTGTCGGCGGGAGATCTCGTCGATCTCGTCGGACCACACGTGGCTCACTGCTGCCCCTTTGATCGGAGAAGGCGAAACGACCGCCTCGGCATCACAGACCTAAGCACTCGCTTAGGTCTGCGAAGACCCACGCTAAGTGA
>JBEVDF010000053.1:0-4052 GCA_040514145.1 Aeromicrobium sp. | reverse complement strand
GCGAGCGCCTCCCAGTCCTCCCGAGCGGCAGCGATCTCGTCGTGCGTGCGGCCGATGAAGTTCCACCACATGACGATCGGCTCCTCGAACGGCTCGCCGCCGATCAGGAGCACGATCGTGGGACGGTCGACCTCCAGCGCCAACCGGGCGCGACCGGGCGCCAGATACTGCAGCGAGCGTTGCGGAACGGGCTGCCCCGCCACCGTGACCGCGTCGTCGACGCCCAGCACCCCGTGCTCGAACGCCGGATCGAGGTCGAACTCGTGGCGTCCGGGCGCCAGCCGCAACTCGACCCCGACGAGCGGTGTGTGGACCGTGGCCTTGGAGGTCGCTCCGGCGAAGGTGCCCGCCAGGACGACGCCGCTCCACCCCTGGCCCTCGACGCGCGGCAGGTCGGGATGGTGCTCGAACGCGGCCGGGCCCCTGCGCCGGTGGTCGGGCAGCGCCACCCACAGCTGGAGACCGTGCATCGGACCGGGCTCGCCCTCGGTGAACTCCGAGTGGGACACCCCGTCGCCCGAGGTCATGAGGTTGAGCTCGCCCGGCTCGAGGACGACGTTGCTGCCGAGGCTGTCGCGGTGGCGGATCCGCCCGACGAGCGGCCACGTGACGGTCTGTAGTCCGGTGTGCGGGTGCGGGAGCACCTGCATCGGATGGTCGGTGGGACCGAAGTGGTCGAGGAAGCACCACGCGCCAATGAGCGGGATCTCCTTGCTCGGCAGGGTGCGGTGCACGAGCAGTCCGCGGAGCCCGCCGAGGGGGACCTCACGCGGCTCGATCGTGCGATCGGGGCTCATCGCACCAGCGTAGTCCGGAGCCGGTCGATCGTCTCGGGCCTGCCGCCCCATCGGTGGAACCACCCGACGGCGCCGCCGGGGTGCTCGTCCCACGCATCGAGGACGCCGCTGATCGCCTCGATCGGTGTGGCGATGTACCCCTTCGGCAGCACCGCACGCCGCTCGCCGTAGAGCCGCCGGAAGCGGGCCTCGATCTGCTCCTCGTGCTGGGCGGTGACGAGGTAGTCCTCGACGATGTCCTCGCGCTTGGCCCCCAGCAGGGCCAGCACCATGGCGATGCTGACGCCCGTGCGGTCCTTGCCCGCGGCGCAGTGGACGAGCGTGGTGGCGTCCTGGGCCGAGGCGACCGCGTCGACCACGTCGACGAGGTGATCGGCCGTGGTGCGCAACATCAGCTGGTAGAGCTCGGCGAGCGACTCCGGCGGCGCCACTCCCGGGCGCAAGGCACTGAGCAGCGGGAAGTTGAGCACCGTGACTCCCGGCGCAGCCAGGGGGTGCTCGGGCTCGGTCTCGGCGAGCGAGCGCAGGTCGATCACCACCGTCGGCGGCCACTCGATCTCGGGCGGGGCGACGTCGTCGTGCAGGGGCAGGGCGCTGCGCAGCAGGCGCCCGGTGCGGATCACGCCGCCCTCGACGGAGGTTCCGCCGAGGTCGCGCAGGTTGGGGACGGTCTCGTTCACTCCCCCATCCTAGGAACCGGGTCCGACCGTCTGGCGCTAGTTCCTACACTGGATGCGTGCCCAGCCCCGCGAGGACCACCGCCAAGGCCGCCGCGAGGACGGCCGGCGTCAGCCTGGGCACCTACGCGATCCTGGTGGCCCAGGCCCTCTTGGCGCGCCGGCGGATCGGCACCACCACCGACCGACCGCCCTCGGGCAACGGTCTCTACGGCGGCGAGCTTCCCGGGGAACCGCTCCACTGCCTGCTGCTGGGCGACTCCACGATGGTGGGCTACGGGGTCAAGGACCTCGCGCACACGCCGTCGGCCCTCATCGGCACCGGCCTGTCGCACCTGCTGGAGCGCCCGGTCCAGATCCGCAACGAGTCCACGGTGGGCGCCCAGTCACGCGACCTCATGCACCAGATCACCGCGTCGGACGAGCAGCGCCCCGATCTGGCGATCATCCTCGTCGGCGCGAACGACATCACCCACCAAGTGCCCGCGAAGCGCTCGGCCCGGCGGCTCGCCGCGGCCGTCTCGCGGCTGCGCAGCCTGGGGGCCGAGGTCGTCGTGGGATCGGTGCCGGACTTCGGCACGGTCAAGCCGCTGCCCGACCCGCTGCGCACCGTGTGCCGCTACTGGAGCCGGCACCTCGCGCGGCGCCAGACCGTGGCGGCCGTCGAGGCCGGCGCCCGCGTGGTCTCCCTGGCCGACGTGCTGGAGCCGCTGCTGCTGGTCAAGGGCGACGCCCTCTTCGGCGACGACCGCTTCCATCCCAGCGCCGACGGCTACTCCACCGTGTGCGGCTTCCTCGTCGCGGCGGCCGCGGCGCAGTGGCGCTCGCGCGGGGAGCAGCCGACCGAGGCCGAGCCCGCCGAGCAGATGCCGCTGGGCGAGGCCGCCGAGTGGGCCTCCGAGCACGGCGGAACCGAGGTCGCGCCCGCACCCCGCGGCCGCCGCTGGGCCGCCGTCCTGCGCCGCCGCGGCTGACACCGGCCACCCCTGCCGCCGGGAACGACGAAGGCCCGCCACCTCGCGGTGACGGGCCTTCGTGCGGAGTGGATCAGTTGTCCCCGCGCAAGATGGCCAGGACACGCAGGATCTCGAGGTACAGCCAGACCAGCGTGACCGTCAGGCCGAAGGCCGCGCGCCAGGACTCACGCTCGGGCAGGCCCGCCTCGATGCCGCGCTCGACGAAGTCGAAGTCCATGATCAGGCACAGGACCGCAAGGCCGATCGCGATGAGCGAGACCACGAGGCCGAGGAAGCCGAAGCCGCGCAGCCCGCCCTCGTCGAGCACGCCGAAGACGCTGAGCAGCAGGTTCACCACCATGACGCCGAGGAAGGCGAACAGCGAGATCGTGACGACCTTGCGGAACTTGTCGGTGACGCGGATGTTGAAGAACTTGTACGCGGCCAGCGTGGTACCGGCGGCCACGAAGGTGCCCAGGACCGCCTGGAAGACGATCGAGGAGTCGCCCACCCAGTTGGCGACGATCTTGGAGAAGGCACCGACGAAGACGCCCTCGACGAGCGCGTAGCCCATGACCAGCGCCGGGCTGATGACCTTCTTGAAGGAGTTCACCATCGCCAGCACGAAGCCGATGATCGCGCCGCCCGTGGAGAACGCGAAGGCGGTGTTCAGCGCGCTCTGCGAGTCGATGTCGCCGATCATGAACCACGCGACCGTGGCGCCGAGCACCACGAGGCCGAGCGTGATGCCGGTCTTCTCGACGACGGTGTCCAGCGTCATGCGTCCGGGGGACGTGGGAGCCTGCAGACCCGGGGTCTTCGAGCCGTCGCCCGAGCCGGACAGGTCGATCTTCCACTGGGACGGATCCGCGTACTGGGTGGTGTTGCGGCCGTTGAACTCAGCGTTGTTCGCAAAGACGGGGTTGCTGCTCCTCATGATCTCCTCCGGAGAATGTGGCCCCGCGCGCCGGTGGTGGCGGGGTCGGTGTCCTTACCCTATCCAACGCGTCCACCGTGTTCACTCTTCCCGAACGGGCGCCTTCATCGTGACCTCGGACTTCGTGGGTGGTTTCCGGTCAGGCCCGGACGTCGTGCAGGTGGTGCACGAGGTCGTGCAGCGCGTAGCGGGTGAGGGTGTCGGTGGTGAAGACCGAGCCGTTGGAGCGGTACCCGGGGCGCGTCCAGTCCGCGACGGCGTCGATCTCGGCGGCGAAGACGTCGGCGGCCGGGGCCAGCTCGGCGGCCACGGCGTCCGGGGACTCTTGCGCGTAACCCACCGCGCTCGCGTCCTGGTCCCAGTTCGGGAACTCCGGGCCGTCGTGCTCGCGCATCAGCCGCAGGCGCTCGGCGAACAGCAGCAGCACGTCGCGCACGTGGCACGCGTACTCCAGCACCGACCAGGTCGCGTCGTCCGGTCGCTCGCGCACGTCGTCGCGCTCGAGCGCCGCACGCCAGCGCGGCACCATCGCCGCGACCTCCTCCCCCGCCCGCGGCGGGTCGACGGCGGCCGGGTCGAAGCCGCACTCCTCACACGCCCGCTCCAGCACCCACGTCCAGTCCTTCGTGTCAGGGATGATCGCCATGACGGACACCATGGCAGGCTCGATAGATTCGGACCATGC
>JBEVDF010000024.1:0-9496 GCA_040514145.1 Aeromicrobium sp. | reverse complement strand
CGGACCTCATCGACAGCATGGCGACTGCCTTCATCGTGTGCCCGAAGGGCCTCGAGGACACCAAGGCGCTGGCCACGACTCCGCAGGGATCGGGCCCGTACAAGGTCACCTCGATGAAGCGTGGCGACACGTATGAGCTCGAGGCGTGGGGCTCGCCCGCGCTGGAGGACCCGAAGAGCGTCCCGGCGAAGCTCACCTACCGCGTGGTGACGTCCGACTCCACCCGCGCGAACCTCGTCGACACCGGCGACGCCGACATCGTGAGCGTGGTGGGGCGTGACTCCAAGCGCCTCGAGGCGAGCGTGGAGCCCATCCAGGGCAAGGCGTTCCAGGCCGACTCGATCGTGTTCAACCAGCGTGACGGTGCGCCGTTCGCGGACGAGAAGCTGCGCCGCGTCGTGGCCCAGGCGCTCGACGCCGAGTCCTACTCGAAGGCCGCGTCGTTCGGCGTCGGCGAGCCGATCGACACCCTCGCCACGCCCAACATGGACTGCTACGTCGAGAGCAACGGCGACCTGAAGCTGAAGTTCGACAAGGACGCGGCCAAGGCCGACCTCGAGGCCGCGGGCTACGGAGCCGGCGGCAAGGAGCTCACGGTGCGCCTGCTGGGCTACGACCTGCAGAACTCGGGTCCGGAGTACGTCGCCGACGCGCTGCGCGAGATCGGCATCAAGGTCGAGATCACGAACGGCACGCTGGCCCAGGCGGCCGGCATCGTCTACGGCGACGCGGGGGAGTGGGACCTGCTGGCCTTCCCGATGAACGCCCCGGCGCCGCACCTGTACCCGGCCGTGACGAAGATGAGCTCGAACCTCGGTGAGGGCGGCTCGTACAACTTCGGCCGCATCAAGAACGCCGAGTTCGACAAGTACGCCGCGCTGGCGCCCGCCAGCACCGGTGACGAGCGGTGCGAGAACTGGAGCAAGGCCGAGGCGGCCCTGCTCGAGCGCAGCGACGTGGTGCCGATGATGTGGCCGATCGCCAACTACTTCTCGAAGGACCTGACCTTCGAGACGGGCTACCGCACCACCGATCTGCGGACGATCCGCGTGAAGGGCTGATCCTCCGCGCCCGACGGGCCGGTCCTCCCCGGGTCCCTCACCCGGTGGGGACCGGCCCTTGGTCTAAATGAAACTGAATTCAGTATTGATCTTTCTGGTGACGTCGGTCACACTCGATCCAAGAACTTGAACTCAAGTTCAGGCACATCGACGAAGGATTCGCCCATGTTCTCTCTCCGAACCCGCCCGTGGCGCCGCACGGTGGGCCTCGCCGGCGCCGTGGTGCTCTCGGCCTCGATCCTCGCCGCCTGCGGCGGCACCGACGAGGGCGGTGACCGCGTCGCGGGGAAGGCCCCCGACAGCGTCGTGATGGACCTGCGCAACGATGTGGACACCTTCGACCCGTTCCTGACCGCCGCCGACCAGGGCGCGGTGCAGATGTACGAGGCGCTCTACGACACCCCGGTCCGTCGTGACATGAAGACGGGGGAGTACGTCCCGGCCATGGCCACGACGTGGGACGTGACGACGACGAAGATCGACATGACCTTCCGTGAGGGCCTGAAGTGCAGCGACGGCACCGACCTGACGGCCACGGACATCGCGAACTCGATGAAGCGCCTGGCCGACCCGAAGACGGGCTCGGTCTACACCGGCCGGCTCTTCGGCGCCGGCGGCGTGAAGGACATCGTTGCCGACGACGCCGCCCGCACCGTCTCGATCGAGGTCAACGACCCCCACTCGGACCTGCTCGACTCCATGTCGACCGCCTTCGTGATCTGCCCGAAGGGCCTGGAGGACACCGAGGCGCTGGCCACCGCGCCGCAGGGCTCGGGTCCGTACAAGGTCACCTCGCTCAAGCGCGGCGACACCTACGAGCTGGAGGCCTGGGGCTCGCCCGCGCTCGAGGACCCCGAGAGCGTCCCGGGCAAGATCACCTTCCGCGTCATCACCAACGACGCGACGCGCGCCAACCTCTTCGAGACCGGTGAGACCGACATCGCCGGCATCCTGGGCCGCGACTCGCAGCGCCTCGAGGGCAACCACGAGTTCATCCAGGGCAAGGCCTTCGAGGCCGACTCGCTGACGTTCAACCAGCGTCCCGAGGCGCCGATGTCCGACGAGCGGCTGCGCCGGGTCGTCGCCCAGGCCATCGACGCCGCCGCCTACACGAAGGCCGCGTCCTTCGGCGTCGGCGAGCCGGCGGACACGGTCATCACGCCGAACATGGACTGCTACACCGAGTCCAACGGCGACCTGGGCCTGAAGTTCGACGAGGCCAAGGCCAAGGCCGACCTGGCCGCCGCGGGCTACGGCCCCGGTGGCAAGAAGCTGACGGTGCGCCTGCTGGGCTACGACGTGCAGAACTCCGGCCCGGACTACGTCGCCGACGCGCTGCGCAAGATCGGGATCGACGTCAAGGTCACCAACGGCACGCAGGCCCAGGCCGGCGCGATCGTCTACGGCGACGAGGGGGACTGGGACGTCATCGTCTTCCCGTACCTCAGCGCGGCGCCGCACCCGTACCCGCTCGTGACGAAGATGAGCTCGAACCTCGGTGAGGGCGGCTCCTACAACTTCGGCAGGACCCGCAACGACGACTTCGACAAGTACTCGGCCCTCGCGACCGGCTCGCTCGGCGACGAGCGGTGCGAGAACTGGGGCAAGGCGGAGGCGGCGCTGCTCGAGCAGACGAACCTCGTGCCGCTGCTGTGGCCCATCGCCAACTACTACGCGGACGGACTCACGTTCAACGCGACGTACCGCACGGTCGACCTGCGGAGCATCCGCGCGGCCGAGTGAGACCGGCGGGCGCCCCGCGCAGCACGAGGCGCCCGCCTCCTCACGTCAGAACCACCGCCGGTGCCACCGGCGACGAGCACAAGGAGAGTCATGTCAGTCGTACTCACGGAGAAGGTCCTGGGCGACCGGGCCCTGCTCATCACCCTGAACCGTCCCGACGCGCGCAACGCGGTGAACGGCCAGGTCGCCCGCGAGATGGCGGCGGTGCTCGACGAGCTCGACGCCGATCCGACCCTCGTGGTCGGCATCATCCGCGGCGAGGGCCGGGGCTTCAGCGCCGGCATGGACCTCAAGGCGTTCCTCGAGGGCGACTTCCCGGCGTTCGAGGACCGCGGCTTCGGCGGCTTCGCCCAGCGCGGCCCCAAGACGCCGCTCATCGCCGCCATCGAGGGCTTCGCCGTCGCCGGCGGACTCGAGCTGGCGCTGGCGTGCGACCTGATCGTCGCGGCATCGGACGCCAAGCTCGGACTGCCCGAGGTCAAGCGCTCCCTCATCGCGGCCGGTGGCGGGCTGCTGCGGCTGGCCCAGCGCATCCCGTACCACGTGGCCGCGGAGATCGCGCTGACCGGAGACCCCGTCCCGGTGGAGCGGCTGTACCAGGTCGGCCTGGTCAACCGCGTCGCCGAGCCGGGGCAGGCGCTCGACGTCGCCCTCGAGCTCGCGCAGCAGCTGGTCGACAACGCCCCCTTGGCCCTCGAGGGCACCAAGTACGTCCTGGAGAACGCCGCCGACTGGGGCATGACCGAGGGCTGGAAGCTCCAGGAGCCCGTGATGCTGCGCGTCAGCCACTCCGAGGACGCCCGTGAGGGCGCCACCGCGTTCGCCGAGCGCCGCGCGCCCGTCTGGCGCGGACGCTGACCCCTCGATTTCCACCACCACTCACAAAGGACAGAACCTTGACCGACACCACCCAGCTGCCCGTCCGCCCGCAGAACGTCGCCGACCTCGAGGCCCTCGTCGGAAAGACGATCGGCCCCACCGACTGGCACGAGGTCACGCAGGAGAGCGTCAACGCCTTCGCCGACGTGACCGGCGACCACCAGTGGATCCACGTCGATCCCGATCGCGCCGCGCAGAGCCCCCTCGGCACGACGATCGCGCACGGCCTCTACAGCCTGTCGCTCGGGCCGGCGTTCTCCTACTCGCTGATCTCGTTCGAGGCGTTCGCGCACAGCCTCAACTACGGCTACGAGAAGGTGCGGTTCCCCGCGCCGCTGCCGATCGGCTCGCGCGTGCGCATGACCACCGAGGTCGTCTCGATCGAGCACGTGCCCGGCGGCGTGCAGCTGCGCGCGCGCCAGGTCTTCGAGCGTGAGGGCTCGGAGAAGCCCGTGGCCGTCGCCGAGTCGCTCGGGCGGCTCGTCGAAGCCGAGTAGAACCTTGGTGACCACGCGGTAACAAAGCCGAAGTCGATGTCAGATTCCACTAGGATGACGCAATGAGCAGCTCTCCAGAGAGTACGACGCGCCACCGGCGTTCCCCCGGATTCTCCGGTGGGGAGCCGGCGCGCGAGCTGCCCACGACACCTCGTGGGCTGCGGACGCGCGCCAACCTCATCGACGCGGCCCGCGTGGTCTTCGAGCGCGACGGGTTCCTCGACGCGCGGCTCGTGGACATCACCACCGAGGCCGGGATCTCCGCCGGCTCCTTCTACACGTACTTCGACAGCAAGGAGGAGATCTTCTCCGCCGTGCTCGCCGAGGTCGAGAAGGAGATGCTGCACCCCGACGTCCGGGCGGTCACCGGTGGTGACGACCCGATCGCGCTCATCCGCGAGGCGAACCGGGCCTACATCGAGTCCTATGAGCGCTACGCACCGTTCATGCGGCTGCTGGAGCAGGTCGCCAGCATCGACGACGACTTCCGCCAGCTGCGCCGCCAGCGTGGCGAGGCGTTCGTGAAGCGCAATGCCAAGAGCATCAAGCAGTTGCAGGACCAGGGCATCGCCGGCGCGGACATCGACCCGCTCCTGGCGTCGTTCTTCCTCTCCGGCATGGTCGGGCGGGCCGCGTACTCGCGGTTCATCCTGGGCGAGGACTGGACGATCGACGAGATGGTCGACTCGCTCACGCAGCTGTGGGTCAACGCGCTGAAGATCTCACCGCCCTCGTCCTGAGGACGAGCACCAGGGCCCCTGACGACGTGTCGTCAGGGGCCCTGGTGCGTTTCGGTCAGGGTGTGAGGTCCCGTGCCGCCTCAGGCTCGGCCCTGACCGGCTCGGCCCGACGGGACTCGGAGGCCTGGTGGCGGGGGATGCCGACGAGGGTGATGACGATGCTGAGCGCCATGGTCGCGGCGCCGATCGCGAACACGATGGCGAAGACCGATTCGGCGGGATGGTCGTCGGCCATCAGATGGCTCGCGATCAGCGCGACCACGAGGGCACTGCCCAGGGCGCTGCCCGCCGACCGCATGATCGAGGCCATCGCATTGGCCAGCGCGGTCTCCTGGGGACGGACGACCGAGGTGACGACGGCCGGGACCGCGGCGAAGCCCACGCTGAACGCGGCGTTCGTGATGACGCCGCCGAGGACGACCTGCCAGGCGTGCTCGTGGAACGCGAGCAGCTGCAGATAGCCGGCCAGGCCCAGGACGGAGCCGACCAGCAACGTGGCGCGGCCGCCGAACCGGGTGACCCACATGCCGCCCAGGGGCGAGGCGACGATGCCGATGCTGGCCGCGGGCAACAGGTACACCAGGCTCGTCTCGAGCACCGAGGCGGAGAAGCCGTGGCCATGGCTGTCGGGCACCTGCACGAGGGCGGTGATGCTCAGGAAGACCAGGAACATCCCGAACCCGATGAAGAAGCCGAGCGCGTTGGCCGAGGCCAGCGTCCGGTTGCGCAGCATGGCCACCGGGACCAGTGGCTCGCTCACCCGCTTCTCGACGGCCAGCCAGACCGCGAACGTGACCAGTGAGCCGGCCAGGCAGCCGGTGGTGGTCAGGCTCGTCCAGCCCCAGTCGTTGCCCTGGGTCATGGCCAGCAGCAGCAGGACCAGGGCGATGCCCAGGAGCAGGCCGCCGAGCCAGTCCACGCGCCCCGCGCCGTGGGGACGGTCCTTGGGGATGACGAGCACCGACGTGACCAGCAGGACCAGGGCCACCGTCATGGTGAACCAGAAGATGTTGCGGTAGTCGCGGTCGCCGTGGGTGAGCACGCCGGTCAGGACCAGGCCGGCGCCGGCGCCGACGCTGATCGCGCCTGTCAGGAACGACAGCCCGAGCGGCAGCCGCCGCGGCGGGAGATGCTCGCGCAGCAGACCCACCGACAGGGGGAACAGGCAGAACGAGGCGCCCTGCATCACGCGCGCGGCGAGCAGCAGCCAGTAGGAGGACGTGACGGCGGCGAGCAGGGACCCGGCCGCCACGGCGGCCACGACGACGAGCACGAGGCGGCGCCGCCCGTGCAGGTCGCCGGACTTGCTGAGGACCGGGGTGAGGACGGCGGCGGCCAGCAGGTTGACCGTGACGACCCAGCCGATCGCCGCGGTGGAGACCTCCAGGTCGCGACTCATCTTGCCCAGGACCGGCACCGCCATCGTCTGCAGCAGCGCGGTCACGGTGGACAGCAGGCACAGGACGAGGACCAGCGCCACGCCTGAGCGGCGCGCGGTGTTCCGTGCCATCGGCGTCCATCCCACTTCTGAACGGGGCGCGTTGTTGACATCGGGGGGACAACGAGCCAAAGTTGAAACTGAAGTAAGATTCATATTACCTGTTCCGCGCCGCCGGCGCGAGGACTCTCGCCCATCGACTTCGGATCAGAGGGAACGCTCATGAGAGAGGCTGTTGTCGTCTCGACCGCCCGCACCCCCATCGGCAAGGCCTATCGCGGTGCCTTCAACAACACGCAGGCCCAGGAGCTGGCCGGTCACGCGATCGCCGAGGCCGTGAAGCGGGCCGGCATCGATGGCTCGGAGGTCGACGACGTCGTCCTCGGTGCCGCCATGCAGCAGGGGAGCAGCGGATTCAACGTGGCACGCCAGGGCGCGCTGCGCGCGGGCCTGCCCACCTCGGTCGCCGGCATGTCGGTGGACCGCCAGTGCGCCTCGGGCCTCATGGCCATCGCCACGGCCGCGAAGCAGATCATCGCCGACGGCATGGACATCACGATCGGCGGCGGCGTGGAGTCGATCTCGCTGGTGCAGAACGAGCACATGAACGGTCACCGTGCGAACGACCCGTGGCTCGAGCAGCACCGCCCCGACCTCTACATGCCGATGCTGCAGACCGCCGAGATCGTGGCCGAGCGCTACGGCGTCAGCCGCGACGCGCAGGACGAGTTCGCCCTGCTGTCGCAGCAGCGCACCGCCGCGGCGCAGGAGGCCGGACGCTTCGACGACGAGATCGTGCCGTTCGAGTCGGTCCAGCTGGTCCAGGACCGCGAGACGAAGCAGATCAGCGAGCAGCGCGTCACGCTGACGAAGGACGAGGGCAACCGCCCGTCGACGACCCGCGAGTCGCTCTCGGGCCTGTCCGCGGTGCTGCCCGACGGGCAGGTGACGAAGGTGTCGAGCGTGACCGCCGGCAACGCCTCGCAGCTGTCCGACGGCGCCTCCGCCTCGGTGCTCATGGAGGCCAAGGTCGCCGAGCAGCGTGGCGCGAACGTCCTCGGTGTCTACCGCGGCATGGCCGTCGCGGGCTGCGATCCCGACGAGATGGGCATCGGCCCGGTCTTCGCGATCCCGAAGCTGCTCAAGCAGCACGGACTGACGGTCGACGACATCGGCCTGTGGGAGCTCAACGAGGCCTTCGCGTCGCAGGCGCTGTACTGCCGCGAGGAGCTCAAGATCGATCCCGAGCGCTACAACGTCAACGGCGGTGCGATCTCGGTCGGCCACCCGTACGGCATGACCGGCGCGCGCCTCGTGGGCCACTCGCTGATCGAGGGCAAGCGTCGCGGCGTGCAGTACGTCGTCATCTCCATGTGCATCGGCGGCGGCATGGGCGCCGCCGGTCTCTTCGAGGTCGCGTGATGTCGGCGCAGCTCATCAACGGCACGAGCACCGCGGACGACGTCTACGGCGAGGTCGCGGACGGGATCGGCACGATCACGCTGAACCGTCCCGACCGCCGCAACGCCCTGTCCGACGCGATGGTCGCGGGCCTGGAGTCGCTGCTCGACGCGATGCAGGACTCCGAGGACGTCGGCGTCATCGTCATCACGGGCGCCGGCAAGGCGTTCTGCTCCGGCGGCGACGTCCAGGACTTCGACGCCAAGGGCGGCGAGGGCGGTGGCGGGACCGAGGTCGACGCCTCGGCCGTCGAGGCCCAGCGCCAAGCCCAGCGCGCGACGGTGGGCAAGATCTACCGCAGCCGCAAGCCGGTGATCGCCGCGATTCCCGGCGCCGCCGCCGGAGCCGGCCTGGGCCTGGCCCTGGCCGCCGACTTCCGGATCGGCAGCGAGCGCGCCGTCTTCGCGACGGCGTTCGGCGCGGTCGGCCTCTCGGGCGACTTCGGCGTGGCGTGGCTGTTGAACGACATCGTGGGCCCGGTGAAGGCGCGCGAGCTCATGCTGCTGAACCCGCGGGTCCGCGCTGAGGAGGCCCGCAGCCTGGGCCTGCTCAACGAGGTCGTGCCCGAGGACGAGTTCGACGCCCGGGTTCGGGCGCTGGCCGAGCAGCTGGCGAACGGCCCCGCCCAGGCCTACGAGTACATGCTGGACAACCTCGACCGCGCGCCCCGCGTGAGCCTCGAGGAGAGCATGGACGCCGAGGTGCCCCTGCACAAGGCGACCGGGCTGACCGAGGACCACATCGGCGCGGTCCGCGCCTTCGTGGAGAAGCGCACGCCCGTGTTCGGGAAGCGTGCCGCCACCGCTGGAGGAGACCGATGATCAACGTGACAGCCGCCGTCACGGTCCGCGAGGACCGCACGGCCGAGTTCGAGGAGGCCGTCGCGGCGGCCCGTCCCGGCATGCTCGTCGACGAGGGCTGCACCCGCTGGGACCTGCAGCGCGTCAGCGGCAGCCAGGTCGACTACGTGCTGCTCGAGGAGTACGCCGACGGCGAGGCGCTGCGTCGCCACGGCTCGTCGCCCGAGTTCGCCGCCTTCGGTGAGGTGCTCAAGGACCTCGTCGCGGGCCCGCCCGCCATCTCGGTGCTCAGGCCCGTCGGTGAGCAGTCCAAGTAGCTCCGCGGGTTCCGCCCCCGGGTCGTTGGTCGACGAGAGCAGTCTGCGCTCGTTGCCCGTGACGGCCCGGGGTCAGCGGACCCGTGAGTCGTTGGTGTCGGCGGCGCGCCGCGTGTTCGAGCGCGACGGCTTCATCAACTCGCGCCTGACCGACATCGCGAGCGAGGCGAACACGTCGATCGGCACGTTCTACACGTACTTCGACAGCAAGGACGAGATCTTCACGGCCGTCCTGCAGGTCGCCCAGGACGACATGCTGCACCCGGGCCTGCCGCGCGTCGAGGAGGAGCCGCAGAACATCGCGGCGGTCCTCGAGGCCAGCAACCGCGCGTACTTCGAGGCGTACCGGCGCAACGCGAAGCTCATGGTGCTGCTCGAGCAGGTCGCGACGATCAACCCCGACTTCCGGGCGCTGCGCGTGCAGCGTTCCAAGCTGTTCACCGATCGCGTGGCGCGATGGGTGCTCTCCGCGCAGGAGTCGGGCCTGGCCGACGCGTCGCTCGACCCGGTGATGACCTCGCGCGCGCTGGCCAGCATGGTGAGCCGGCTGGCCTACTACT
>JBEVDF010000349.1:0-4530 GCA_040514145.1 Aeromicrobium sp. | reverse complement strand
GTAGGCCACCTCGTCCTCGTCGCTGAGGTGCAGGTTGCCGTGACGGCCGACGTCCTCGAGGAATCGGTGCATGGCCTCGACCGCCGGGCGACCCAAGAGCCCGAGTGCCGCCTGGTTGAGGTAGACCGCTTCGTCGAGGCTGGCGTAGTCGGCACGAGGCAACACCGCCGCCGAAAGGTCCTTGGTAGCTCGCGACCCATCCACGACTGAGTTCTAGCCCGACGCCGATTCGGCCAGGCGTACCTGATCGACAAGCGTCACTCACGCGGGCCGCTGACCTGGGGAAGTACTGAATTACGTGCATCAGGCGAGGCGCTCCAGGGTGATTGCGGATCGGAGCACCCGGTGCGCCCGATTGCTGGCTCGTGGTCCGTGGTGCTCGACGTCCCCCGAGGATCCGGTCAGATCGATGCCGACCAGGTCCGGTCGTCGTCCTCGAGCCACCGGTTGATGGACTGGGTGCTGTAGATGGTGCTTCCGTTCACGATGAGCTCGACTCCCTTCAGGCGCCAACCTCCGGCGAAGCCGTCCGGGGACTTGTGGATGCGGATCGAGTGGATGTCGCCGCGGTAGAAGCCGACGCCGGGATCCAGGTCGAAGGCGTCCGTGTGGTTGCGCTCGAAGTCGTCGCGATCGGGGTCGTCGAGGTTCCAGTCGCGTCCAGCGAGCGTGAGCGTGACGTCGTCGTCGGTCCCGGCCCATGCCACGTCGGCCGTGCTCACCTTGACGCGCAGCTTGTTGACGAGCTCGCGATCGTTCACACAGCCGAGCCACCAACGGTGGTCGTCTTCCAGCCACTGGTTCGGACTGGCGTCACACTTCAGCTCACCTCGGAACCACACCCGCACCCGGGCGAGCTTCCAGCCGCCGGCGAAGCCGTCGGGGCTCTTGCGGATGAGGACCCGCTTGATGTCGGTCTCCTGCAGCCAGGGTGCCCAGATGGGGTAGCCCTCGACGTTGCCGCGTTCCCGATCGTCATGATCCACTGTGTCCAGGTCGAAGGTGTGGTCCCCGATCTCGATCCACACGGTGTCATCGGTTCCGGCCCATGACTCATCGGCGGTGCTGAGTTCCACGAAGAGGTCGGACCAGCCGATCTGGCCCCGCGTGTAGCCGCACAGTCGCTGTGAGTTCCCGTCCATCGCGCAGTCCTGGCGCGGCGACGCGCAGGCCCCGCAGTTGCCATTCAGAACGTGGTCGCATCCGTGTGTGGTGCTGCAGGACGAGCACGGGGTCCCGCTTCCGGTGTATTCGTCGGCAGCGCCGAAGAGGTGGGAAGCCTCGTGGGCCGTGATCATGTCGATCGTGCCTCGGCCCCAGCCGCCCCAGTTGTTCCGTCGGGCGAGCGTGACCCGACCGCTACCCGCGTAGGCGTGCCAACTGTTGGCGAATGGGGTCACGAAGATGACGAGCGCGTGGTCGGACCAGTTCGCCAGCCGCATGTCTTCGCGGTATTCGGCCACCGAGGACCACGCCGCCGCGTAGGTGTTTCCGTCGTACGTGACCTGGCCCATTGCCGGATCTCGCCAGTACGACTCGTTGGAGCTGTTGGTGCCGTCGGCGACCGCGATGCTGATGAACTGCAGGTCGTACACCCAGGAGAGGTCGCCGCTCGGGTGCTGCGACGACAGCCAGTTGAGACCGGTGACGATCTCGGCGCACACCTCGTTCCGCTCGGCGCTCGTGAACCTCGGGCCCCCAGACTGACTCGATTCGACGAATACCAGGCCGACCGACATCTCACCGGTCATCCGCCAGCAGGTGGCCTCCGGAAAAAGCCACTCCCAGATGAGCTCGATGAGCCGGCCGGGCAGCTGCGCGATCACCTCGTAGTAGCGGGGACCGAGGCGATAGGCGAGGCGTGCCAAGTGGTACGCCAACTCCTCGTCCCGGTAGTGGTCGACCAGCCGGCGCTCGTACTCGACGAACTCGTCGGGCGTCATGAGGTCCGGTACCTGGCCCTTGCCCTTTGGTCGCTCCTCCGGCCTGATGCGCTCTCCGCTATCGGCTTCGTACCGGGCCGCGAGCTCGAGGAAGTCCTCGGGATCGATGGGTGTGAAGGGAAGCGGCGGTTCGCGATCCTCGCCACCCTCTCCCCACGACAGGCCTCGCAACGTGCGGTCGCGCTCTAGCCGGCGATACCCGCGGGAGAAGCGGGCGTTCCATACGGTCATCACCCGGCGCTGCGCGTCGTCGAGCCGGCCGAGCTGTTCACGTCCCATCGGGCCCTTCAGACGGTTCAGGAACAGGCCCATGTCGGCGGCCGCAGCCGCCTGGTCGTCGGTGGCCACCGCCTCGATGGCAACGTTCCCGTACTGCGCCACAACGGTGGCTCCCAGCTCGGCCAGCACCCGCGCAGCCTCTCGGCGAGCCGCAGTTGAGCGCCTCTGCAATAAGAAGAGGTAGCTGGAACGCGAAAGGTCAGTCATCGTCGACTCCTCGTCTCGGTCCTTCTCGCACTAGTGAGGTGGAGCGCAGCGCCCTGACATGCGCGAGATCGCGGGCAGCTCACGGCGATCGCGGGAAGGGTCCTGTCAGCCACGGTCGACTATTGACCGTCCCTTGTCAAGACCAGATCGAGTTCGTGCCCAAGGTCAAGGTCGAGGTGCTCGTGAGCCCCGAAGACGTCGAGAAGATCACGGACACCATCGCCGAGGCTGCACGCATCAGCATGATCGGCGACGGCAAGATCTGGGTCATCGAGGTGGACCGCGCGATGCGCGTCCGCACCGGGGAACTCGGCCTCGACGTGCTGTAGGCACGTACATTGCGCCGGTGGAGGAGGCGCAGGAGACCCGCTACGTCGCGGTCGGCGACGCGGAGGTCGCGTACCAGGTCCTCGGCGACGGCCCCGTCGACCTCCTCTACTTCGCGGGCCTCGGCAGCCACGTCGATGTGCTGTGGGAATACGGACCGAGCGCGGCGTTCCTCCGCCGGCTCGCCTCCTTCTCCCGGCTCATCCTCTTCGACCGTCGCGGCGCCGGCGCATCCGACGCCGTCCCCAACGCGTCGATCTCGACGTGGGAGGCGTGGGCCGACGACGCGGGCGCGGTGCTCAACGCCGCGGGATCCGAGCGGGCCTGGGTCTTCGCCGAGGTCGACGCCGGCCCGACGGCGATCCTCCTGGCCGCGATGCACCCGGAGCGGGTGGAGAAGCTGGTGCTGGCCAACACGTCGGCCCGCTACCTCGTGGCCGACGACTACCCGATCGGGCTCCGCCCTGAGCTCGTCGACTCGATCGTCGCCGGCATCCAGCAGACGTGGGGCACGGCGGACGCGGTGCGGGTGGTGCACCCCGACGCAGACCCCGAGCTGCTCAACTGGATGGTCAAGCTCCTCCGCGCCTCGGCGACGCCTCGCAGCGCGGCTGCGCAATATCGCTACATCCTCACGTCCATGGACGTCCGCGAGGTGCTGCCGCTCATCCAGATCCCCACGCTCGTGCTGCACACCGAGGCCCATGCGCTCGTTCCCATCGAGCAGGGCCGCTACCTCGCTGCCAACATCGACGGCGCGAACCTCGTCGAGCTGGCGCCGGGCGAGACCTATTTCAGCCCGCACGGCTACACGCGCGTGCTGGACGAGATCGCCGAGTTCCTGACAGGTCAGCGGCTCGAGGTCGAGATCGACCGCATCCTCACGACGGTGCTCTTCACCGACATCGTCGGGTCCACGGCCCTCACCACGTCGCTCGGTGATCGGCAGTACCGGCTCCTGCTCGATGCCCACGACCGGATGGTGCGTGACCAGCTCCGTCGCTTCCGTGGGCGGGAGATCAACACGACGGGAGACGGGTTCGTGGCGTCGTTCGACGGACCGGCGCGCGCCATCCTCTGCGCCCTGACGATCGAGACGGAGGCGGCGAAGCTCGGGCTCGAGGTGCGCGCTGGCCTCCACACGGGCGAGTGCGAGATCAGGGGCGACGACCTGATCGGGCATGCGGTCAACTTGGCAGCGCGGATCGGCGCGCTGGCGGGCTCGGGTGAGGTGCTGACGTCGTCCACGGTCAAGGATCTCGTCACGGGCACGGCCATCGCGTTCACCGAGTGCGGCGAGTACGAGCTCAAGGGCGTGCCCGGCGTGTGGCGGCTCTACGCGGCCGAGGACTGAACCTCAGCCCGCGGATTTGCCCTACCGGGGCCCGCTCGTCTGGATCTTCACGAGCGGCGGACCGCCCGGATCAGGAAGCCCGAACGCGTCGATCTCGTCGCTCGACCCGCCCGTGCGGATCACCCAGCTCCGCGCCTGCGCGTGCTCGGAGCCGTAGTCCCGCACGGGGGGGATGAACAGCACCACGGTCACCGAGCGCGGGCCTTCGCAGATGTGCAGCTCGAACTCGTCGGTCGGTCCCGTCAGCCAGAGGGTCTCGATCGGCACCCCCCCGGCGCGGGCGAGAAGCATCGCTTCGCGGTATCCGGCGCGGATGACCCGGTCGACATCGGGCTGGCCGCGCCATCCTTGCTCCGAGTCGTCGACGGACTCGGGCGGCAGCTTGCCTTCGTCCACCAGCCGCTCGATCGCCTCCGACAG